>JAEWZA010000314.1 GCA_023395575.1 Bacillota bacterium | reverse complement strand
GGTAACATCTACAGCTGTAAGCAGAGTATCATCTACTACAACAACATAAGCTGGTTCATAAATGTTACAGTGAATTGTAAGCTTATCGTCGCTTATTCTGTTATAAGCTGTGATAGGAGCACCCATTCTTTCAGGGCCATATTCAGGAAAACCCTGAATGAATTTACCGGTATTGAACGCTGCATCCGCAAGCAATAATGATGCTGTTTTTGCGCCTTGACCACCACGTCCATGCCATCTGATTTCAACAACCTTGCCCATTTGGCAAACCCTCCTCTTTGTTTGAATTTTATTAAGAATCCTCATGGTTTCTTTATGAATCTCTATGAGGTACTTATGAACCCCATTAAATATTTATGAGTATAAAGCACTTGTACTCTAAAATGTCAGATTCTAATAGATATGTACACGGAGATTCATTCCTTTAATTATAAGACAACTACCCAAAGATAAACTTGTCCCAGGTCAATTTATGTAATTTTGCTATAATATTCTTAGAAATTGACCTATTAAAAGTATATATGTTTGATAAATTAATGTCAAGCAAACTATGTTTAAAGTGGCACTAATTCTAGATCTTTGTTAACTTGTATTGTTCTTTGTATACAAACATGTAACACATTTACAAAAAATAACACTCAAAACTATGATGTGGTCATAGTTTTAAGTGTTATTAATAAAAATTTAAACCATATTTTTAAGTAAAATTAGTAGAATTAGACCCGGGACACCAAGTATACCTATAATTAATGCAGAGTATATATTTAATGCTATATAGAAATCAAAATAAATACCCACAAAATTAATTATTGCTAGCAGAACTGCACCTAAAATTGTGTTTAGCAAAGCTTTTTTTAGAATTTTTACCACGTTCATTTTACCTCCCGTCACGTGCTATTCACGTAAGAAATACTATGTTTGTCCCTTTGTTAAATATATTTTTCGGGAAGGTGAAATATTCCGTATCTATTAACTTTTAGTTCCGTAAATTATTAGACTAAGTATTAGGCTAATTATTAAGCTAACCTAACTTCTAACTATATCTGACACACCCCAAGCTCTTTAGCCTTTTTTAATAGATATTCAAACTTAGCCTCGTATGCTTTTATTTGGTATGTATAAAAGTCAACCAGTAATGAGTCATGAACATAATCAAAGTTATTATAAGCATCCTGCAATTCATACTTTACCTTATTGATTTCAGACAGAATATTTGCTTTTTCGATAGCCAGGACTTGCTCCTCAACAGCACCAATCACTTTATTTGTCGGCTTGTTCAATGATATTTCCATAATCGTCTCCTTTTAAGTCTTTGTATATAAAGGATTGACCTTTTATTATACTATTAATACTCCTATGGAAATATTCTTGATACTCTTCTTAAATTAGCTGGGCACTGGAGAACAGTGTTACTAGATTGGAACTTACTTTAATGACAAATAACGAAATTGCCATAAGCTTGTATAAGAAAATGGGCTTTAAAATCGAAGGTTTGAAAGAAAAATCACTGTTTGTAGATGGAAAATATGTTGATGAGTATTATATGTGCAAGCTCCTACTACATTAAACAATAGGTACCGATATTAATACTTCTCTACAGAAAGTGCACCATGTTCCTTAATTATTTCAATAATAGCCTCTATACGTTCTTCATCCACTTTCATACTGAATATTGCATTCCCTTGTGATACAAGCTTATGATATTGCTGCTTTTTTATCTTTGGTATTTTTATATCAATTACAGCGCCTGTTAATCCTCCCAGAATAAAACCTGCAAGCAGACCGGTTATTGGTCCTCCCGCTGCAACCAAACCGAGTCGTGGAATAAACATACTCACTGCCCCTAAAATTATACCTGTTACTCCTCCGAAAATACCTCCCGTTATTATACCGTCTGTTATTCTTTCTCTTTTTGTCAGTCTGAAGGGATATGTGGCGTATTCAGCAGCATATAGTTGTCCGTTCTCATTTGGTCTCAAATATCCCTTGTTTCCATCATCCTTTACAATAATGGAAATATTGTCAGTCCTGAGGCCTTTTTCTTTTACTTCAAAAGCTGCTTTTTCGGCATTGGCATATACATCAAATATAGCAACAATGGTTTTGGACAAAAGTATCACTCCTGTTTATTGTCTTATTCATGTAAAGTATTTGCATTTTGATGTAAATATATGTCTGTTTTGTCCCATACCGATAGTAATTACCAAAAATGTTTTTTTAAATCAGGGCTTTTAAACGTATTTAAGCAGATCCAGAGGCTTCTCAAGAAAAATATCAGGTTCGACTTTCTCCAAATCTTCTCTTGGACTATAGGTCCATGCTACTGCGGCGCTTCTTACTCCTGCGTCCTTTGCACTAAGAATGTCCAATGGACTGTCACCTACATATAGAACCTCCTCTTTATTTTCAGCCTTTGCCACCTCAAGGGCTTTTAATATAGGCTCACCATCCGGTTTATGCTTTTGAGATGCCTCTGAGCCGTTAACAAACATAAAATAATCCATTAAATTAAAAAGCTTTAACCCTCGTACAGCCAATTCACGCCGCTTGGAGGTTACAACTCCCATTACAATGCCTTTTTCATATAGAGTTTTAATCAATTGATGGATTCCAATAAAAATAGCTATAGAGGTATCATGCTTTCTTTCATTATATTCCCTGTAAGTCTTTGCCAACATTTCTTCTTTACCAGGATAGATGGATCTAAGATGATTCATTAGTGGCATTCCAATATAGCCGATAGTCTCTTCTCGGGGTCTTGTTTCACCAATGTGGTGCATAAATGTGTACTCGAATGATTCCAGAATAAGTGGAATTGTATCTATTAAGGTCCCATCCAAATCAAAAAATACATACTTAAAGTTATTCATAGATTTATCTTCCTTTTAATTAATATGATAATAAATTTTTAGCAATATTAACAAGTATTACTCAATGCTATTCGGTAAGTTCAAACCTTTTTGATTTACTTACGTATAATATTACAGTAATTACTATACTATAGATATCCTGGCAGCTATTATGTTTATATAAAGTAACTATTTACTTGTTAAATTCATTATAATTAATTATAATCTATAATATATACATTTTACAGATATACTCAAAACATATTGACTTTATAATTTGATTTGTACACGATTTATTTATATTAAACATTTATTTTAGTATTTGGCTTTCTTTATCATATAATCTACTGTATCTTGTTATATTATTAATTATTATATTTGGAAGTAGAGGGTGGACCCATTGAAAAATAAGATTAAGCATTCGTTACCAAATCTTTTGACTTTCATTAATCTTTCTCTTGGCATTATTGCATTGCTCTTTTCCATAAAAGGTGATCTGATTCAGGCATCCTTACTGGTAATGGTAGCAGCTTTGACCGACAGATTTGATGGAAAGGTAGCTAGAATGCTTGACAGCACAAGTGAATTAGGTAAGGAATTAGATTCACTATCCGATTTAGTTTCTTTTGGTGTGGCTCCCATCATTATTGCATGGAATATTAGTTTCTTTGATTTAGGAATAATTGGCTATTTACTTGCAGTACTTTTCCCTATTGCAGGAGCGTACAGATTGGCAAGGTATAATATTACTACTTTTAATAATGTATTTTGCGGTGTCCCTATTACAATTGCCGGTGCCCTTCTTTCAATAATTAATCTATACAACAGTTTTTCTCAGATACGTGGAAGATACGGTATTATAAACACTATTGTCTGTGCTGTTTTTATTGTTCTGCTATCCTATTTGATGGTCAGTAAAATTCAAATAAAGAAGAGATAGGATTTATTAAAAGTGGTTGAAAAATATATGTTTTAGCTTATAGAATAAAACTTTAAGGGTGAGCTCAAAAGAGCCCACCCTTATTCACATTTTCCATAAAATTTGTTGAAATAATCCACAGAAGAATTAACTTATGTGGATTTCTTTAATATTATTTTTTACGCTTCTAACTCTTGCTTTTAATATATAATTGATTTTTCTTATCAAAGCTGAATCCATTTGTCAGCAGTGAATTTACGGAAGGAAGATTATCTTCTTCAGGCAATACTATAATTCTCTCTACTTCATTGATTGAAAATACTCTATTAACAAGCAGCTCAATTATAGCCTTTCCAAAACCTTTTCCCAGGTACTCCTCTTCACCAATCAAGTAATCAATACTATATGTTCCTTCAAGTGGAATTTCCCCATACCAGTCTTCTCCAGCATCAGAACAGGCGTAATACTGGCAGAAACCTATTGGCCTCCCTTCTTGTAGTACAATGAAATGATTCACAAATTTAAATTCACCGTTACGTTCCGAAATTTCATGTAACCACTCTTCAGGGTCTTTATACCATTTAATGATATAATCCTTATATAGCCAATGTCTCATTAATGGTATATCATCATCTTGTATTTTCCTTAACTCCAGTAAATTCATTGTATAATCCTCCTTATAAGCTCTATGGATTGCAATTTAAGTTGCTCCAAACAGCACTATTATAATAACTTATATCAGGCAATTACACTCTCAAATAAATTTATTGGAGGTCCTCGGATAAATATAGTCTTTAAGTATTAACATGGAGGTCTTATATTTAGCATTTTTTCTCACTTCCCTTAGTAAATGTTATTTACATATTGTATAATATTAGTAATTGAAAGTAAACGTTTTAATTGTTTGTCGTAAGTCACTAGTTACGGTTGATCAATAATAGTTTGTCCTATATAGACTTTTGCTGAAATCAATATTATTGGTATCTATCAACCTATATCCAATCTACCTGCAAAGGATTTCGATCTACCAGACGTTTATATATATTTTTCGGATACCCTGCAAGTAAGGCCCCTACTACTGCTGTATCTTCCTTTATATTTAGTAATTCCATAATGGGCTGATACCTTGCCCCGGCACATAACTGTACAAAGCCTGCCCAGCAAGTTCCCATTCCTAATGAAGTTGCATACAGCTCAACATATTCCAGTGAGAACTTTGCATTGTCCTGTGCCATTCCGTGACTAACAGGGGCAATGGCAGCAATGAGACAGGGTGCACCTCTCAATATAGTATCCGTGCCGGTATTGCGATATGTATCTATTATACTTCTCAAACCAATTACCCACGGCACATTTGCCTTTAACAATCCTTCCAGCCACTCAATGGTAGTCTCACTTATTTTCTTCAGGATTTCAGGATTATCTATCACAGTATACGATAAACCTTGCGAATTATGCCCGGAGGGTGAATATCGTGCTATTTCAAGTAATTTTAAGATTGATTCTCTGGGTACAGATACCCTTTCATAGCTTCTGACCGAGCGCCTTGAGCGCATGAAATCTGCTGCTGTATCAGAGTCTATTACAGGAAAGTTATGTAATGTTTTCTGATTTATTAATGGAGCTTTATCGTTATCCAAAGCAGCATTTGGACAGGATGCTACACAGTGGCCGCAGGCACAGCATGCATCAGGTAATGATATAATTGGCAAATCCTCAGTACCCATTTTGATAATACCCAATCCGCATACTTCTGCACATGTTCCGCAGCTCTTACACAATCTTTTATCTACTTTTAATATTGCCATTATGATCCTCCTTGCTTTTATAATTATTAGTTGATTATTATAAGAATTATAGTGTTCATTCTTTTATTAAGCTTTCAGTTTTCCATTCATTTCTTTAACTAATCAACTATTTAGCTTCTTTTTGTATGAAGATGGGCTCATATTATATTTTTTCATAAAAGCTGTTGCCAGATAAGATGAACTATTAAACCCACTTTCCAAAGCAATTTGTGTAATAGTTTTATCACTGGAAACCAGTAACTTTTTAACCCTGTCCAGACGGGTATTGAGAAGATATGCTAATGGTGATAATCCGATTTCACGTTTGAAAATCCGGGAAAAGTGGGAAACTGACATATTTACTTCTTGAGCTATTTGATCTACAGTGATTTTTTCATTAATATGAGTATGTATAAAGGTAATTGCCCGGCTAACCTCTAGCCGATCTGATATTGTATCCTGTTCAACCTGTATATTAATAACACTTCTAATTAAGTCATGGCATATTTCAAGACTTAATGCTTCCATTATCTTTCCCGAGCCGGGAAGGTTTGTGCCGGACTCTATCATGAACCTCTTTAATAGGTGTATAAGATTTGATGAGGGTTCATAATAACCATACTCTATTACGTTATCATCATTTGTATTATAGTCTGAGAGTTGAGTTTGAAAAAAAAGAGAATCAATCATTACCGCAATATATTTTGGTGCGTTGCTTGAATAAACTTCATGATGTTCTATATTAGGCTTCAGTACGAAACCCTTTCCATACTGAGCTTGAATTGTTTCACCATTAATAACTATTTGTGTAACATCATCAAACATTAAAATAAACATGTAGGACGGGTGTGTATGTGCTGGTGAAACAGCATAATAACATGGTCCTGAAACGGGCATAAAAATTCCGATGCTTTCAGCAACATAACAATCTACATTTATCAATTGGCTTTCTGAGATTGATCCTACTATCTCTTGAATTTTAAGTAATTGATTATTTTTCATATACTCAACTTTAGAGCCCTTTCAACCATTTTTTAACATTATATCTCATCAAGCTGAGTATTGTAAATCACCACGCCAAAGTACAAAAAAATACACTGAATATTTGAATTTTCTATTCAAATTCCAGTGTATTTTTTCTTTGTAAAACGCCGAAAACCCTTGAAACTCAAGGGTTTTCGGACAAATTGTGGCGGAGAAGCGGGGATTCGAACCCCGGCTAGGATTACTCCTACTAACGGTTTAGCAAACCGTCCCCTTCGACCTGCTTGGGTACTTCTCCATTTATTATAAGCTGACTCTTAGTGAGTCAGCTTATATTCATTTGGCGGAGAGAGTGAGATTCGAACTCACGGTAGGCTCACACCTACGCCGGTTTTCAAGACCGGTGCCTTAAACCAACTCGACCATCTCTCCAAGTAAGCTATCGCGTCAGCGACGAACTTAATTTTACAATGAATCTGACCATTTGTCAACACCTTAATTACTAAAACTATATAAAAACCAAAGTGCAATTACTGCCAATTTTCATTTCTATTGTATTTATCCTTTTTTATCCTGTTACTTTCTTGTTTAAAGACTTCATATCCTTAGTAAACGAACTTTCAGGGCAATTCTTTGAAAATTCGGCAAATGTCTTTTTTACACCTTCAAAATCGGATGTTTTGTAATAAGCATTAGCCATATAGTAGTATGCATCGTCAACATAATATTCATTCTTATTCGAGAAATCTATAGCTCTGGTAAAACTTAATATAGCTTGAGTATAGTCCTTCTTCTTGTAACTTTTATATCCATCCCTGTATAATTCTAATGAAGCCTCTTCAAAGCTTTTCTCCGAAAGCTCCCTATACAGCTGCATAGCCTTAGTACTAAGATATGTTGTATTAATATTGTATTTTAGTATTACTGCACAGCTTATATAATCACCTTTAATATAATCTGACTGAGCTTTTAGTAATAAATCTGCCGCACCGCTTGTATTACTATATTTTGCTTCAAGATCACTGCTTCTTTCACCTTCATCAGCCAACTGCTTTTCGGCTTCAATCAGTTTGTTTTTAAGTGCATCTATCTCTTCTTTAAGTCTTTTATTCTCCTTAACAGCACTATTGAAATCAGTTACTGCATTTATTTTTGCTTTTTCCTGGGAGGATAATTTATTTTGGTACTCACTAATATTATTTTGAAACTTAACCTGACTGTACGCTGTTAACAATAACACGATGAAAGCCCCTGTAAACAAAATCAATGCATACATCCATATCTGCTTTTTCTCGTTTTTACTTTCCTTATTATTTGTAAATTTAAGGTTCATTATTAATGCCTCCGTATGCCTTACAGCATCAAATATAAACTACATCTGAGTTGTATAGTTTCTTTCTATGCTTGTCTTTCTCGCTATATCAATTGCCTGTATTTCTTCAGCAGATAAAGTATACTTTGATTTACCTGAGGAAACCGGTTTTGCATAAGTGGAAGAACTATCTCTGGCGTATATTCCGCTGATCACTATACCGGAATCATTGTTATCCAACATTGCAATTGAAAAGCTTAAATCACTTCCAACATTATCAAATGCATTAAATCTGACTATTCCAACCTTCTGAACACATTGTATCAAGTTTCTCTCTATTTCATTCATTTTTAATTCAATATCTCTGTTTTTTGAATTTACGTTATTAACACTGTCCAGACAGGTCTCCAAAAGTTCTTCCATATTTCTATCACTTAAACCATTCATAAATCTTTTATACTTTGTTCTTATCCTGTTAGTTTTCTTTATGTTTGCAATGAGTAAAAAGCAATTAATTATTATTATGAAAAATGCTATAGCAAACAAGACTAAAATCTCAAATTGTAAATTTAATATATTATTTATAAAGTCCATACTAACCTCCATGACTTCACGCATAGCGCGTACACAAATAGAAATGAAAAGACATAGCAATTATTAAGTTATTTAACCATTTTTTAAGCCATATGGCTTTATTTGTCCAAAATTTAATTTTTAAGGTACTCTTTCTTCTGAAATAGTAATCATCTTGACACCACTAAAAAAACTCGTCAAAATCGATTTTAAAAGGTCGTTATTTTACCGGGTTTTGTAAAAAAATTCTAATAATCTATCAAGTTCATCATTTGAATAGTATTCTATTGTTATTTTTCCTCTATTATTATTTGCTTGTAACTTAACTTTTGTACCTAGAATATTTTTTAGTTTATCTTCAACGATTTTAAAATCGGGATTATCTATATCCTTTTTCTTAACAGTCTTATTTTGAAATAATTTCTTTATATAAGATTCAGTTTCTCTTACGCTTAATTTATTTTCAATAATGTACTCAGCTGCTTTTAATTGAACCTCCGGTTCTTGTATTATAACCAGTGTCCTGGCATGTCCACTGGATAAGTCACCACTTACAACATACTTTTTAACTTCATCGGAAAGACCAAGAAGTCTCAGTGAATTTGCAATAGCAGGTCTGCTTCTTCCAATGGTCTCTGCAATTTGCTCCTGAGTCATATCAAACTCGTTCATTAAGTGAAGAAAAGCATCTGCTTCTTCAATAGGATTTAAATCTTCTCTCTGAAGGTTTTCAATTAATGCAACCTCCATGACTTGTTTGTTTGTAAATTCCTTTACTAAAACAGGCACTTTACTTAAGCCTGCCAGTTTAGCAGCTCTCCATCTTCTTTCACCTGCTATTATTGTATATCTGCTATCATCTTTCCGTACTATAATTGGCTGTATTATTCCGTGCTGCTTAATTGACTCCGAAAGCTGAACAAGTTTTTCATCATCGAAATGCTTTCGAGGTTGTCCTGCATTAGGCTCAATTTCATTAATTCTAAGTTCAACTACCCCTGAATCATCCTCAGTAGCCTCATTTGATATTAGCGCCCCGAGTCCTTTTCCCAAACCCTTCTTTACCATTTATTTATACCACCTCTTCAGAATACTCTATTACTTCTTCTGCCAATTCAATGTAACATTCAGCACCTTTTGAGTTTGCATCATATAAAATTATAGGCAAACCAAAACTTGGCGCCTCGCTAAGTCTCACGTTCCTTGGTATAACAGTTCTGTAAACTTTATTCCTAAAATATTTTTTGACTTCTTCAACTACTTGAATTGATAGATTAGTTCTGGCATCAAACATAGTCAATACAACACCTTCAACATCCAATTCGGGATTAAGATGCTTTTGTACTAACTTAACTGTGTTCATTAACTGACTTAAACCTTCCAATGCATAATATTCACACT
>JAEWZA010000296.1 GCA_023395575.1 Bacillota bacterium | reverse complement strand
CAATAGAAGAGGTGGTTAAATACCTTTTTGACGACTTAAACCTTCCTGATATAGATAAAAAACAGCTGTCTCAATTAGAAGAAAAAAGTTATAGAAAGTTAGGGTATCAAAATAAGGGAATACCTCCAAAGCTTGCAAAAAAGCGTTCTGTTGTGGAGAAAATTAAGAGAAAGCAATCCTATAAAAGAGCTTTGGAGGAACAAGCTCAAGTAAAGCCTGCTCCCAATAAAGCTGATTTAGACTCCAATGAAGATGAGGTATGTTCAAATTCAATTACATCAGTTTCTACGCAAAAGGAAAGGTTCCCCTTTATTGAAGATGATTTAAGATATTACAGGATTAAAGAAGAGAATAAAAGAGATTACAATGCAGTAGTATTGTGTATAATGGATGTTTCTGGCTCAATGGATCAGACCAAAAAATATCTTGCGAGGAGCTTTTATTTCTTATTGTATCAGTTTTTACAGCTAAAATATGCCAATGTGGATGTTGTTTTTATTGCCCATACAACAGTAGCTAAAGAAGTAAATGAAAAGGAGTTTTTTCACAGAGGGGAGTCTGGAGGAACCTACATAAGCAGTGGTTATGAGAAAGCACTTGAAATAATTTCAGAAAGATATAGTCCTGCTAATTGGAATGTATATGCTTTTCATTGCAGTGATGGGGATAACTGGTCAGAAGATAACAATAAGGCTATAGAGAGCGCAAAAAAGCTTTGCGGGGTCTGCAATTTATTTGGCTATGGGGAAATAGTACCTGGTTATTATAGTATCGGCAGTACAATAAAAACTGAATTATTAAGTAAGATAGATAGCAAAAATTTTGCTGCTATTAACATTAATAAAAAGGAAGATGTTCTGCCTGCACTGAAAAAACTACTTGACAAGGTTAGTGACAAAGACGTGGAACAGGAGGGTTAACGCCTAATGGCAGACTTTAGCATAAGAGATTTGGAATATTGGAATGAGCGTATTGAAAAGCTTGCAAAGAATTATGGCTTGAATTATTATAATCAGGAATTTGAAATAATAAATTATGAAGATATGATTGGTTATGAATCCTATATTGGAATGCCATCTCATTACCCTCATTGGAGCTATGGGAAATCCTATGAAAGAATAAAAACCTTGCATAAATATAATTTAACGGGTTTACCATATGAAATGGTAATTAACTCTAATCCTTGTATTGCATATCTTATGAAGGATAATTCAATGCTAGTGCAGGTGCTGACTATTGCTCATGTATATGCTCACAATGATTTCTTTAAAAATAATAGGCTATTTAAATTAGGAACTAAGGCAGAATATGCAATTGAAATGTTTAAAAATCATGCAAACCGTATTAGAGAATATATTTCTGATCCCAGCATAGGTTACGTTCGAGTGGAAAAAATACTAAATTCAGCACATGCAGTAAAGTTTCAAACTGAGAGGGTTGTTGAATTCCAAAATAGAAGAGAAGAAAAAGAGGAACCTAAATTTGCCGTGACAGAAAACAAAAAAGAATTCCCGAACTTAGAAAGATATTCAAACAATAAGTCCGAAGACTCAGTAAAAGAAGTACAGCAAGAAAATAGATTTCTTGCTAAACAGGAGGAGGATCTACTAAAGTTTATAACTGAGAATGGACGACTTCAAGATTGGGAGAAGGATATATTGTGTATAGTAAGAGAGGAGGCCAAATATTTTATTCCACAGATTGAAACTAAAATCATGAATGAGGGTTGGGCAAGTTTTTGGCATTACAATATATTGAATAATCTTGAATTGCCACAAAATATGCACTTGGAATTTCTAAGAAAACACAACGAAGTAATACGCCCATTGAAGTCTAACATTAACCCATATTACATAGGCTTTAAAGTCTTTGAAAACCTTAATAACAAATTTGGCTCTGAGAAAATATTTGAAGTTCGGCAAACTGAAAGGGACCAATCATTTATTAGAAGGTACTTAACGCAAGAGCTTTGTTGTGAAATGAATTTGTTCGAATATGTTACGGCAGGAAATGATTATATGGTTTCAGAGGTATCTGATGATGAGGGATGGAAAATAATAAGGGAAACTTTGTGCAATACAGTTGGTATTGGAAGTATTCCAACAATCTTGGTAAATGACTGGAATAAGAAGGACAACACACTCGAATTAAAGCATGAATTTGATGGACGGGAGCTGGAATTGGGCTATGCATATGAAACGTTAAAGCACATTGTTGACTTATGGAACGGAAAGGTTTCATTGTCAACTCGATTAGAAGGAAAACAAAAAACTATAAATTGTGATGAAGCAAAAAGAATTTCTTTATATGGATAACAAATATAGCTTCAATCAGATGAAAAGGTGAGATTTTAATATTAACCCTATATGAAGAAAAGTCAATTACTATTGGGCTAAAAGACTATGTTCTATCAAGAAGAAGCTTTTAGCCTTAATTTATTCTAGTAATAAGCCTTCAATATAGGCGTTTCTTATTGCAGATAATCGTAGTACAATTATAAAGTCATCTACTCACAAATTTAAAAAGTTGATATACTTATTTTTTCGCCATTTTTTAGCAAAAATTTCTGTGAATGAAAAAGTAAATTATAAGAATATAAATTTGTTAGCACTCTTATTAATTGAGTGCTAAAAAATACTTGAAATATTTCGCTATTAGAGGTATATTATTACTATCGTAACTAATTTGAGCATACAGATGCTTAAATTTAAATAAATAAACAAAAGGAGGATTAGGTCCATTCATGCGCTTTTGTGCGGATGCAAGGTTTGGACAGGATTATTATGGGACAAGAAAAAGGAAACATATCTATTAATACGGAAAATATATTTCCAATAATAAAAAAATGGCTGTATTCTGAGAAGGATATTTTTATAAGAGAGCTTGTATCAAACGCAAGTGATGCTATTAGCAAATTGAAAAAGCTAGATGCTATGGGAGAAGCAGAACTGCCAGATGACAACAAGTATGAAATAAAAGTCATTGTCAACAAGAATGATAAAACAATCAAGGTTTTAGATAATGGATTGGGAATGACTGATGAAGAAGTTAAAAAGTACATTAACCAAATAGCCTTTTCAGGTGCAGTAGATTTTATTGAAAAATATAAGGACAAGTCTGATGATGGACAAATTATAGGGCACTTTGGATTAGGATTTTATTCAGCCTTTATGGTATCTGAGCGTGTGCAAATTGATACATTATCTTACCAAAACGGTGCAAAGGCAGTAAAGTGGGTTAGTGATGGTGGCACTGAGTTTGAAATGTCGGATTCTGACAAAACAGATAGAGGTACGATGATTACCTTATACTTAACTGAGGATAGTCTTGAATTTGTTGATGAATACAAAATGAGGCAGACTCTTGAAAAGTACTTTGCATTCTTGCCTATCGAGCTATATTTAGAGGACGCTGCAAAAGAAGTTGAAAAGACTGAAGAAAAGCCTGCTGAAGCAACTGAAAATGATAAGAGTGAGGGTAAGACTGAACCAGTTGCTCCAAAGCCATTAAATGATATTAAGCCGTTGTGGCTTAAAAACCCAAAAGACTGTACTGATGAAGAGTACAAGCAGTTCTATACAAAGGTATTTCACGATTTTAATGAGCCACTCTTTTGGATTCATTTAAATATGGATTATCCGTTTAATTTAAAGGGTATTTTATATTTCCCTAAATTAAAGCATGAATTTGAAACAATGGAAGGTCAGATAAAGCTCTATTATAATCAAGTATTCGTGGCTGATAATATCAAGGAAGTAATACCTGAGTTCTTAATGCTTCTAAAGGGTGTTTTGGACTGCCCAGACTTGCCTTTGAATGTATCAAGAAGCTTCCTTCAGAACGACGGATATGTTAGCAAGATATCAACACATATAACAAAGAAGGTTGCTGACAAGCTTACCTCTATCTTTGAAAATGAGCGTGAAAGCTATGAAAAATACTGGAATGATATAAATCCATTTGTAAAATATGGCTGTATCAGAGAAGAAAAATTTTATGACAGAGTTAAGGACATAATTATATACAAATCAACTAAGGGTGGGTATGTAACTCTTAATGAATATCTGGAGAAAAACAAGGAAAAGCATGAAAACAAGGTATTCTATGTATCAGATGAAAATCAGCAGGCACAGTATATAAAGCTGTTTAATGAAAACGATATGGAAG
>JAEWZA010000240.1 GCA_023395575.1 Bacillota bacterium | reverse complement strand
TAACTCGAAAATGCACCATGTTTGCACTAACTTTATTTTCGAGTTTTTCAAGCTGCTAACCTAATCCTCCATATCTTCTGCTTCTCTTTCCATAATCCATAATTGCCTCAGCAATATGACTTTCATTCACATCTGGCCAAAGAGCATCTGTAAACCATAATTCTGAATATGCGCATTGCCACAATAGATAATTGCTGATTCTCTGCTCTCCGCTTGTTCTGATGAGCAGATCAGGATCAGGAATACCAGCAGTGTATAAGCAGTTTTCAAATTGCCTTTCATCTATATCATTGATTGACAACTTATTTTCTTTAACTTTCTTAGAAATTTCCTTAACAGCATGTAACATTTCAAGTCTCGAGCCATAATTAAGTGCTATATTCAAGTTTAAACCATCATTACTGCTCGTAAACTTCTCAACTCTGACAATCTCCTTTTGAAGCTCTTCAGGTAAACCATTTACATCACCAATAACTCTGATTTTTACATTACTGCCCTCAAGTTCTTTTTCCGCTTTACGCAAAAACTCCATTAGCAGTTTCAATAAAGCATCCACTTCGCCTTGAGGTCTTCTCCAATTTTCAGTTGAAAAGGCATAAAAAGTCAAGTATTTTACTTTTATTTTTGAACAGTAAATGACTATCCTTTTTATATTCATAGAGCCTTCTCTATGACCTATATTCCTAGGCAGACCCCGTTTTTTTGCCCAACGACCATTTCCATCAGGAATTATTGCTATATGATTTGGAACAACCTTGAATTCTTTAATTATTTTATTTTTTTCAGAAAAAAATCTATCAAAAAAACTCATACTAACCTCCACGTCTAATTTCCTTCGCAAAAAATGGTTAATCACTCGTGGCGGTACGCAGTTAATTATAGCCTACACCCACATTCTTTTTCGCTAACCTCGAAGCCTAGCATACATACGAATCCAAATATCTATGATCCAATAATCTCAACTTCGCTCAGTACTTTGTGCAAACTAATCTATTTTCGTTTACAAGGGTGTCACAAAGGACACCCTCAGGGCAAATTTCATTCTGAAATTAAGCTCATAATTACAAATGTGTTTGCAACACTCTAAATATATAACAATTTATATATTCCATTCATTTATTTTGAAATAAACCATTTATAAGTTTAATACAGATAGTCTTTTATGTGAGACAGTTAAGATCTACATTTAAAACAACCCCTCGTTTAGAGGGGTTTACATACAAGTATAGTTAAGCTATTTCCTTCTAACGGCTGAATTCTTAGCACTCGAAATGATTGGTCATACTCAGATATTTCTAGTTTAGGTGGTGATGTAATTGAAATATTATCAACTGTATAACCTTTTTTCTGCACTATCTTTAGAACATCTCCAAGAGTAAAACCCACAAGATCAGTTATATCAACTGCTAAGTCAACATCACAACTTATGCTACCTTCTTTGTATCCATCAGCTCTAGAACAGCTCAAATAGTTATACCTCCATAATTTCCTTTTCTTTAAGTGCAACTATGCGATCTATATCTGCAATAAATTTATCAGTTAATGTTTGAATATCCTTTTCTGCATCCTTTAAATCATCTTCGGTAATCTCACTATTCTTCTTCTTTGTTTTCATAGTTTCAATAGAGTCTCTTCTAATTGATCTAACAGCAACTTTTGAATCTTCGCCTTCTTTTTTAACTGACTTAGTCAAATCTTTACGTCTCTCTTCTGTAAGGGCTGGAAAAACAAGTCTGATTGTTTTACCATCATTATTTGGATTAATACCAATGTCTGATTTCTGTATCTCCTTTTCAATATCCTTAAGCAGCTTTGACTCCCAAGGCTGTATTAAAATAACTCTAGCTTCTGGTACAGATACAGATGCAACCTGATTAATTGGAGTTGGAGTGCCATAATAATCAATTGTGATTTTGTCTAATATTGCAGGGTTAGCTCTTCCTGCTCTGATACCAGCTAAATTATCTTTTAATACGTTTATAGTCTTGTTCATTTTTTCTTCGATGGGTTTGAAAAGTTCCTTGTCCATTATAAAGCTCCTCCTAAAATTTATATCTATATCATACAATTATTTCCGAATGATTTCAATATATTGTAGTACCAATTTCTTCACCTTTAACGGCTCTTATAATATTATCAGGATTATCTAGTCCAAACACCAACATCGGTATTGAATTATCTTTACAAAATGAAGCTGCTGTTAAGTCTATTGCAGATAATCCTTTATTTAAATATTCTTGATAAGTAAGCTTATCAAATTTTATAGCTTTAGGATTTTTTGATGGGTCGCTATCATAAATTCCATCCACGTTCTTTGCCATTAATATTGCCTCCGCATCTATTTCAGCAGCTCTTTGGGCAGCCGCCGTATCTGTTGAAAAATAAGGATTTCCCATTCCACATGCAAAAATCACTATTCTCTTTTTCTCTAAGTGTCTAACAGCTTTCCTTCTAACATATGGCTCAGCAATTTGCTTCATCTCAATAGCAGTCTGAACTCTAACTGGTATTCCTCTGGATTCTAACGCATCCTGCAAGCCAAGTGAATTAATAACAGTAGCCAGCATACCCATGTGATCTGCTGTAGTTCTATCCATTCCTACACCACTTCTGCCTCTCCAGAAATTACCTCCACCTACAACAATAGCTATTTCAACGCCTAACTCATGGGTCTTATATATTCTATCACATATCTCATTAATAGTATCAGTATCTATACCGCTGCCTTTTTCTCCAGATAAAGCCTCTCCGCTAATTTTTAACAGTATTCTTTTGTATTTTAGTTCAGTCATAGCTCTCCTCCATCCACAATATAATAATATGCTATTTTAATTTATTTTCAAAAAAGGCCTTAATAAGGGGAACATATACTAAATATGTTCCCCTAAAATTATTTAACCACCTATTTGCTTCATAACCTCATCAGCGAAGTTTTCTTCTTTCTTTTCTATACCTTCGCCTCTTTCAAATCTAGCGAATCTTCTGATAGAAATGTTTTCACCAATGTGAGCTATTTTCTCTTTTAATAATTGGTCAATAGTCATATCAGGATCTTTGATAAATGCCTGATCTAACAAACATTTTTCAGTATAAAATTTTTCAATTCTACCTTCAACCATTTTTTCGATGATTTTTTCAGGTTTTCCTTCATTTCTAGCTTGAACTCTCAAAATTTCTTTCTCATTTTCAAGAATTGCAGCTGGTACTTCTTCTCTTCTTACATATTCAGGATTGCTAGCAGCTATCTGCATTGCAACATCTTTAACAAATGTTTTGAATTCATCATTCTTTGCAGCAAAGTCTGTCTCTATATTTACTTCAACTAGAACACCAATTCTTCCGCCGCCGTGTATATAAGCTTCAACCAAACCTTCAGCAGCAACTCTTCCTGCCTTTTTAGCTGCTTTAGCTATTCCTCTTTCTCTTAAGAGCTCGATTGCTTTTTCCTCATCACCATTAGTTTCTGTGAGAGCCTTTTTGCAATCCATCATTCCTGCTCCGGTTCTTTCGCGGAGCTGCCTTACCATTTCAGCAGTAATCATTTTTTATCCTCCAAACCGTATACTATCTTATTTTTATTATAAAAATAAGATACCTTATTAAATTTATTTTTAAACGATATATCATTACATATCAAGATATAGCGAAGTTGGCTACCCAACCTGCATTAATTATCAATCAAATTATTCAGCAACTACTTCTGCTTCTTCATTAACTTCCGCAGCAGCTTCAGCCTGTAACTGTTCTCCCTGACGACCTTCTATAATAGCATCAGCAATTTTAGCAGCAATTAACTTTACAGCTCTTATTGCATCATCGTTACCTGGGATAACAAAATCAACTTCATCAGGATCACAGTTTGTATCAACTATAGCTACAACTGGAATACCTAACTT
>JAEWZA010000222.1 GCA_023395575.1 Bacillota bacterium | reverse complement strand
TTCTATTCTCATTTATTATCCTGATTATAAATAATATAAATATAGCTGATATAATTCCAATAATATCTCTATAAATATCATTAATCCCTTCGCTAATTACACCCGAATTTCTTCCAGAAAATTTCATCTGGTTAATTTCGTCAACAAATGCTATATAAATACATATTAGAAAATTAATAATTACCGATAACAGCTTGTTTACCCTAAACTGCCACAATGCTACAAATATCAAAGCTGCCAATAAAAAATACATAGCCACATGAGCAAGTTTCCTCACACTCATATTAAACTCCTTCAATATCTTCTCTGAGTTACTAGCTCCGTACTCTATAGCACCTACTTTTTCACCTATTATAACAGCAACTTTAGTTACCTTTTGACTAATTTGGTTAGACTCCACAGCAGTTTGTGATGACATAAAAAAGATAACTCCTAACCAAGTTACTGCGAAAATAATTAATGCAATGATTAGTATCTTACTTTTCATAAATTTACCCATGCCCAACATTTCTCATAAGAATTATAGTAACAGAAATAACATGGGCTCGGTTTCTCCTTTTCTATTTATTTATTTTTTCTTTCACCCCTTAAAAAACTCCTTTTATTTATAATAGATATTTCGGCTATTTTTTCTTTTCTGATTAGTACATAAAAAAGGCTCTGTAATAATAACATGCCTTTTTTAGTAATTCCTAATATGCATTTTTCTTTATAAGCGTTTCCATTACTGTCATAAAAATTATTTTTATATCCATCCACATGCTCCAGTTACGAATATAAAAATTATCACAATTAATTCTTTCTTCTATTGAAGTATCTCCACGAAGACCATTAACCTGTGCCCAGCCTGTAATTCCTGTCTTTATATAGTGTCTGAGCATATACTCTGGAACCTCTTCCTTGAACTTTTCAACCCAATAAGGTCTTTCTGGCCTTGGTCCAATTATACTCATGTCGCCCTTTAATACATTAAAAAACTGAGGCAATTCATCTAAGCTTGTCCTTCTGATAAATGAACCAAAGCTGGTGACTCTGGAATCATTTGGAGTAGTCCACTTTGTCTTCTCTTCCTCTTCCTTCTGAACACACATAGAACGAAACTTCAACATCATAAATGGCTTATTTCCAGCACCAACTCTCTCTTGCTTGAAAAGCATGGGTCCAGGTGATGTGAGCTTTACTCCAAGTGCAACTAATATATACACAGGGGATAATATTATTATTGACAAAAGTGAAACAATAATATCAAAAGTCCTTTTTAAAATTCTATTTCCTATAGAATCTAGAGGAACATCCCTTACATTTATAATAGGAATACCAAACATATTTTCAACCTTCATATTTACCTTTAGCAATTCAAAATAAGCAGGCAAAATACTTACTCTTAGCCCTTCTCTATCACACATTGAAATTACATCTCTTAAATTTCCATATTCTTGTGTAGAAAGAGCAATAATGACTTCCCTCACATCATATTCTTTTGCTATACTTCCTAACTGGTCTACTGTCCCAATAATATTCTTATGGTCAGCTGAAGCTTTTTGTACCTCATTTAAGGCCAAATATCCTATAATATTAATATCTAAATGTTTATGCTCTTTAATTCTTTCGTAATATAGCTTACCAACCTTGCCGCATCCAACTATCAATATATTTCTTTTATGTACAATATTTTTAGAATAGAAGTAAATTAATACCCTCAATGCTGTTCTTTCTAATAAAATAACAATTACTTCTGTACATCCAAATATCCCTAAAAACAATCTACTCAGGGACTTATCACCTGTTAGAAACAAAATTGCCGACATACATATTATGCTAGCAAATATAGACATTGTCGTTCTGGTAATTAGGATACTAATTTTATCTTCTAACATTCTCTCATATGACTTAAAAATTGTCATAAATATCGGAATTATAATTGCTGCCATTATTACAATCCAAGTATATCTACTAAACTGAGATAAATGTCCATATATACTTCCAAAAAAAATATTCCTAATGTAATACGCTATAAAAAAGGAAAAAGTTGTCAACAAACCATCCATTAATAAAATAGATTTAATAAAAAATTTAAACCTATTACCGTTCAAACCTTAGCACCCACCCTACAAAAAATAATCTAAATATTATAAAATTATGTATTTTTTATTATACTTACAAAGTATACAATTTTATTGCATAAAATACAATTGGTAATTATGTTAATTTTTTAATATACATTAAAATTTTTTATAATAGGTGAATTAATTCTTAGAACCTTGATTTTTCAACTTTTTTCTAAACAAATCTAATAATAAATTTAATTCATTTTTATATTTTATAAATACGAATACTGTAACTAAAAAAATTGGTACTATTTGATAATATAAACCTAGTAAGTAATACCAAATAAATGTGCATATCAATATTATTATTGTTGGGTATGTATCCATCA
Source organism: Bacillota bacterium (assembly GCA_023395575.1). GTDB lineage: Bacteria > Bacillota > Clostridia > Acetivibrionales > DSM-1351 > Ruminiclostridium. Next base: position 1,231 of record JAEWZA010000222.1, on the reverse strand, counting down.
AGCTATATTTAATTATCATTATTTTCCGTATTGTTACAGTTCTAACCAGCAGAAAAACTACTGACGAAATCACATTTGCTATACATACTCCCAAAATCCCTAATTGTGGAATAAGTAATAATCCAAAAATAGCATTCGTACTTGCGGAAACCAGCGTAGTTGAAAAGGCATATACTGTTTTCATAGAAGCTGTGTAAATACTACCAAGCATTGCAGAAAGTGAACTAAATAGAGAGCTTACATACAGTATAGGAATATATAATGAAGCCGTACTGTAAGTTGAAGAAATAGTTAAAATGTTATATATTTTAGTTATAGGTAAGAGCATTGCAACAAGTAATATTTGCGAAATAGAGAACAGTCTAAACCATTTTGAAAAAAACTCACTCCGCTCAGGAGATTTATACTCTATTATGAGATTTTCCACAAAAGCAAGCAGAAATATTGAATTTACTGTCATTATTAGGTTCGGAAATTTACTTGCAAAAGCAAAAACTCCATTATCACTTGAACCCCAAAAGTATACCAAAACATATTTACAAAATGCACTATTGGCCCACCAGCATATTTGATTCGGAATCAGAGGAATACCGTATTTAAGCTGGCTTATTAGTTCAAACCTGTCCATAAGTTTAAAATCTATGTATTTCCACATATTTGATTTATAAACAAGATAGATTGTAATTACAAATGAAGCTGCACTAGCAGAAATCAATAGTGATTCTGCTTGCATTTTAAAACTTACTATTAATATAATATTTAAAGTTGCTTGAATTATAGTTGTTAGTACTCCCGCTATGGCATACTCCTTATTTTTCTTAACACCCCTTGCTACTTGCTGCGAAAAAATACCAATATAGGTTACTATAAAATATAAGTACAATAAAACCGAATTACTATACTTACTTATTGTCATTACAGGAATATATAAAACTGAAAATATCATCATTCCAAATATGAAAATTGTCAATGCATTAGTAATCCCGCTTTTAACTTTCTGTCCATTCTCTTCACCACATATAAATCTAAAGACGCTCTCCGTTGATTGCAACGTGAAAACAGGAGCAATCAAGGGCAATGTGCTTATTATTAAATCTACTGCTCCAAATGAATCAGGGCTTAAATAGGCTGCATATATTGGAAGCAGAATAAATGTTAACAGCTTTGACGCAAAATTACCAACAAAATATATAGCAGTTGTTTTTACCATTCTATTCACACTACTCATAGC
>JAEWZA010000200.1 GCA_023395575.1 Bacillota bacterium | reverse complement strand
GGATTATAGTTATTTGAGGACTTTTAGCTGAAATATTCTTTTCTCCTCTTTTTTCTATTACAAAACCATTTGAAAGGCAACTTTCAAAATCCTTGAACATATTCTTTTTGAGTGCTTCCAGCTTTTTATTATATGCATCATAGATTTTGACATTTTCAATACTAAAATGTCTCAGTTTTTCGCTGTACTTATCAACATCCGAAACAACTGATTTATCCTCACTTAACCCTTCCCACTTCATCAATATTCCTCCCCTAGTATGTAATAATGGGAAAACCATTACATGATTATATATATTATAAATAGAAAACTGGGATTACAAAAATACGTACCTAAACGAATTTAATTTTTTGCATACTAAGCAATCCAATAAAATTGCTTTCATATAATTTCTATGCAATATTTATCGGTAATATCGACAAAATATATTACATTTTGTTTATTTTTTATTTTAAAAAGTGGGATAAATTTTCGTTTTAATTGATAAAGTTGAATTTTAAAACACTATGATTTTATGTTATTTAATAAAATAATCATAAAATCATAGTGTTATATAAACAATCAACTAAAACAAATATAAATAAATATTAGAAATATACTAATAATAAGTTACAATTCAATCAATCCCGTTTTTATTAATTATCCCCTGGCTCTGCATTCATTGAAAGAATAATGTTTAAGTTTCCATTCCTGCATCTGAGTTCATCTAGAAAACTTTTTTCATTTACATCGTTTTTAATAGTTACATTATATACAAGCTCATAAAGAGTGCCTAAATCAGTTGTTTTAACTTTTTTGAGATCATGATTTATAGTATATGTTTCAAAAACGTCATCAAATGCCCCTTGATAATCTAAATCCTCGGGAATGATAATTTTTAATAATTTGTAAGTTGAATTTTTTGCACCAAAATTAATTTTAGATAATATAAACATTATTATACATAAGATTATTGTAAAAAATAATGCATATTCATAACTGCCTGCTCCACAGGCAAGACCTGCAGCCATTGTAAAAAGTACATAAGAGATATCTTTAGGATCGGTAGCATTACTTCTAAAACGTATTATTGAAAATGCACCTGTAAGACCAAATGCTCTTGCAATATTACTTCCTACCATTAAAATAATAATTGCTATAATACATGGTATCATTACCAATGTTAAAGAAAAATTTTGTGAATATTGTCCCTTTACATGAGTTTTCTTATAAGTAAAGCTAATAATTATGCCTAGCACAAAAGCTGAAATCATAGCTACAACTAGTTCCCCAAAAGACAATGCAGTGGTATCAGTTCCAAAATTTAATAATGAATCAAACATTCATTTCCCCTCATTTCTAATTGTTTTTTTATCATTGACTTATATTCAGTTCCATATTTAGAAAAACTCGTTTTGTATAGTTTAAACTCGCTAAGAATTTTAACAAGCCATACTGGAATACACTTTTCAGCCTTGACCTCCATAAGCCAGACATCATCGTCAAGAAGCTTATCTCCATGGTCTCCTGCTTCAAGCCTCAAATCTTCTCTTCTAGTACGAATATTAGTATCAAAAGTCAAACGTAAATCTCTATTTTCTATGGCAAAATATGCCTGTCTGTCATACGCAAGATAAAGCTTTGGCGAAAGTTCATAAACTTTTAAAAAGTATTCTAGCTCTTTTAAAACTTGCTGATTCATATATTTTTTTATTTCTGGTTTTTCGCCAGTATTAACAAATTCATAGGCTTCATGTAAAAGTAACTTTGTCCGTCTTTTGTTTACCATACCATTTACTTTTTTCTTTATTTCTAAATAGACCTTGTCTTCAAGAGAAGGTACTCCATAAGCACGTAATCTGAGCTTTTCTTTATATTTCGGTTTTGCTAATGAAGTCCGAATAAGATGGTTATCATGGGTGTCATAATATAAATTGCTAATGGTATAAAATGGATGAGTTTTATTGTACTCATCAAGCTCCATATATTCTCTTAGTTTATTTGTAAGCATCTCATAAGTTTCACTATTTAACAAATACTTGTTTTCATGTCTGTTAAACACCTCTATAGCCATTTCCACACCTCCTTTCTCTACTTGTATTCTACATACATAACCTTAAACGAACCTTAAAATATAGCAAATAATCTATTAAATGTTATTTGTTACTAAAATAATATTCAATTCCATTATTTGAAAATAATATTAGGCTAAGATGTCTTAACGTATAACTCTAATTACCTAAAAAAAATTACTCTAGGTTGAGTCTCTATATATTATGTAATCCTCTAATAATTTGCTAATCAAAGTTTATTAGTTTAAAAAATTAGTCCCCCGATCTATATTAAATAAATCAGGGAACTATATATGATATTTATCTATTTACTATATACTAGTTATTCATAGTCATAACCCTAAAATAATAATAAAAATAATGTTTCTATTACCACCCCCATGGGAAGCCACCACCTGGGAAGCCACCGCCACCAAATCCAAATATTTGACCACCGGCACTAGTAACCATTGAACTGGTTGTAAAGGTCCTTGTATTTGCTCCGTTAACATACATTGTATAAGTTTGCCCCATTACTAAGGATGGTGAAGTAAACAGCAATGTTGCACCCGATTTTTTAGCAGTAAAGCTGAATATTTCTGTTCCTGCTGCATTTTTTATACTAACGACCGCATTTACTGATGATGGGCCTGATAATACAGCTGAGCATTGTGTTGAGGTATTAGCTGTTGGAGAAGATGTACATCCGCCAACTGCTGCAAGAGTTCCTCCTGTGATAGTGAAATTGTTTGTGTCGCAGTCAGCACAGCCATCTGGAAATCCACCACCATAAATTATGGCTTTACCACCAGTCATAGTTATTGTTCCATTTGAGTCATACGCATCTGTTCCTGCAGTTATACTAATGTCTCCACCATTTATAATTAATTTTTGTGCAGCACATAGCCCATCTTCACTTGCGGTTATACTTATAGTACCATTATTAACAGTAAGAATGCTTTTACTTTCAATACCTTCATATGCTTTTGTAACTGTAGTTGTGCCACCATTAAATGTCATCTCTAATTCAGAATGTATTCCATCATCTCCTGCATTAAGTGTGAGATTACCATCTTCAATTATTATATCGCCATCTGTATCAATACAATCTGAAGTTGCAGTAATATTTAAAGTTCCTCCAGTAATTTTTATAGTATTATTACAATGAATTCCGTCTGAAGGAGCAGATTTAATTATGATATTTCCATTTTCAATTTTTATATCGTCATCACCACAAATACCATGCTTATAATTAGCTGTAATATTTAGAGTTCCTGCACCCTTAATCTCTAAATCGTCATTGCTGAATAAAACAGCCTTAGCATCAGCATTAGCTGTAGAATAAGTTCTTCCATCAGTTAAGTTGTTGGTTGTTCCTTTCTCAATAGTAATAAATCCTTTATCAACATTCTGGAAGTAAATAGCTGGCCCATTTGAATTAGTAATACTGCAGCCATTAAGACGAAGCTTAACCCTATCAGTAGTACTTATATAAATCATACCATTTGATAAAGTACCAACCACCTCGAAATCTCCACCAGCTGTAATATTAACTGTTGTACCGCTTACAGATGCACCAGTTCCAGTACATGTAATTGTACTACCTAAACTGATTTTTCCAACATTGAGCTTCCATGCTTCTTTAGGATCAACAGGTTCCTCTGGAGTAGTGCCAGTATCAGCGGGGAACTTAGTTATATTACCTAACAGGTAACTTTTTAGCAGTGCAAAATCAAGTGCATCTACTGTACCGTCGCCATTTACATCAGCAGCTTTTGTGTCGCTGATTGTTGAATTTCCTAAAAGAACCCCCTTCATTGCAGCAATATCAAGTGCATCTACTACCCCGTCCGAATTTGCGTCACCATAAACAACTGCTGCATTCGCTAGCATACTACTAAAAGTTAGTGTACCTACTAGCGATAATACTAAAAGCAATCTTCTTTTCATAAAATCCTCCCTTTCATTTCTATAATGCATTACCATATGTGATACTATTTTACATTTTGTAACTTAAACTATCCTTAAAAATTCAGAATAATTTAACAATTTACAATATTGACATATTATTTTAGATATAACATTATATATATTGAGTCAATTACTATTGGCTAAAGTATCCTAATTGATAAAACAAATTCGAACCTAAACTACGTTGAATGCACAATTCGCCTAAAAACCTATTATTTATCGGGCGTAGGCTTGAACCGTAATTGACTTTAGCCATAGAAATGAGGGTTATATTATGAATATTCTGCTTGTTGAAGACAGAATTCCATTAACTGATTCACTATTAAGCATATTAAAAAAGAATAATCACTCCGTAGACCGTACCGATAATATCGGAGATGGCTTATACCTTGCTTTACTTGGCGCTTACGATATCATGGTAATGGATACTTTAGATCATACAACTGAAGGCTTTACTCTCTTAAAAAGCATAAGAAAAAGCGGATTAACATTTCCTGTACTCCTACTTTCTACAAAAAGTGAAATATCCTGCATAGTAATGGGACTTGATAGCGGTGCTGATGACTACCTAGTTAAACCATTTTCTATAGACGAATTATTGGCAAGAATAAGAGCTTTAGGCAGGAGGAAAAATACAATATTGTTAAACAGTACCCTTAGCTTTGGCGATATCACGCTTGATACTAATAGTTTAAAACTATCAACTGATAAAGAAGAAACTACTCTAACCTGTCGCGAAAGTAAGCTTTTAGAATTTTTAATTATTCGAAAATGCATGATTACTTCAAAAGACATAATAATAGAGAAAATTTGGGGATTTGACTCTGAAGCACAGGCAAATCATGTAGAAGTATACATATCTTTTTTAAGAAAAAAATTGACTTATTTAAATTCAAAAGTAATAATAAATACTATTCGTGGATTAGGCTACAAGCTTGATATAACTTAAAAATAAAAGAACAAAGCCAATATATTATTTAAGCAAGCCATGTAGCTTAAGTTCCTACATTTGGCTTGCTTTTAATATTGCAGCAATTTCAAACAATAATAATATCTTTTTCACCGCCAGTTATACATTTTCCACCATCAGGTGTAACTATATATGTATCTTCAACTCCAACCATTCCAACTCCAGCTATGCCCTTTTTGGGTTCCAGCGCTATCACCATATTCTCTTGAAGAGGACTATCAAAACCATTTGCTATTACTGGTGGTTCATCAACGTGAAGCCCAATACCATGTCCCAAGAACTTTACCCTTCTGTCCCCAAAACCCATAAAATTAATTAAATAATCAGAATCTAAATCCTCCATTATGTTCTTATAAATCCCAGACGGTATACTACCTGGTTTTAATAGCTGAGCAGCTCTTTTTTCTATCTCAATACATTTGCGATGGGCCTCAAAAACCTCTTCAGATGGAGTAGCTCCAAACATATATATTTGAGTCCTATCAACGTGGTATCCATACAATCCAAAGCCAATATCAATAAATATCAAATCACCTTTTTTAAGAAATCTGTCTCTACTTCCAATAATGGGAACTGCAGGGCACATCCCCCTCATGCCTCCCGGACTATCAAAGTTGGTTTCAACTAAGGAACTATCACCAAAGCCTATCTGACCTGCAATCATCTCAGTCTGATATCTAAAGAAACGTGTAACCCCATGATAACCCATCTTTAGCATTGTACTGTACATTTCTGCTGTAAATTCCAGCTCACTCATTCCCTCTCTTAATAAATTGGGAACTACTTCTTCTAATAAAATATTATACAGTCTTCCTGCTTCTTGCAACCAATAAAGCTCATATGGGCTTTTAACTGCACGAACTTCAAATACAATATTTTCAACTGGATATAAATTATTAAAATTAAAGTGCCTTTTAAGTCTTTCAAAGATACCCCTTGTTAAGGTTTCATTCTCAACAAAAGTTTCACCCAGCTCATTGCCCACTAACTTTGCAGCATCTCTGTAACTTTCCATTGGATATATAGTACATATCTGTGATTCTACTAAAGGCGATTCATCAATTGCTCTATTCAAGCTTCTTCTTACAAAAAGCTGTGCAGTTCCATTCCTTTTAATTATTAATAAGCCATCCTGCATAGTTCCTGTAAAGTAATACTGATTAATACGGTTTATTATCAGGACATTGTCCCATTCTGGATTTCTTTTGGTTAAAGCCTTACAAAGCCTTGCAATCCTTGTTTCTAGTTCCAGTTTTGTTACTTTTGCCTCCATTGTAAAATTTACTCCATTCCGTTTCTTAATGTATACATATATTTCATTGTTTTATTAATATTTATATTAACATAATCTTAAACAGCTTTGCAAAATATATATTGATTAGTTATCTTATCTCGTTATGATAGTTAATTTTATTGAGTTTGCAAATAACTACTTATTGCTATACTGGTACGCGAGTACAACTTAGATAGTTTATATTTTGTTAGGGAAAAATCTAATATTCTACCATTCACCTTGCACTTTGGCACTTTTATGATCAAGAGAAAAATTTGCTGTATCAAAGTAATTTACACCGCTAACTCCAAATGTAGTATCAACATTTACCCATCTACTTTGTTCTTGAAAGTAAAATTGATTCCAAGCATGGTCTCCCCATAACATTCCACTATAGCCTAAACCCGTAACTAAATTAACTTTTATGCCGTTAGCTTTGCACATTGATATAAATAAGCTGGCATAATCAAAGCATATACCTTTTCTGGTTTGGTAGCATATTATTGTTCCAGACTTAGTATTACGACTATCTTTAGCAATTTTATTGGATTTGTCATAATCATAAGATATATTTTTTGTTATCCAATCATATATTTTTTTACACTTATCGTATTCATTTTTTTCACTTTTTGCCAAATCAACTGCCAGTTTATCAATCTCAGGTATTGATTGTATGGCATCATCAAGTGTAACCCCATTATAGTATTGAATAACCTTAATGTTATAATTATTTAGAGTATCTCTAATGTTTTCAGCTATACTTAAACTATTCTCGTCTTTATATCCAAGGCTGTTAAAGCTATCATTAAGTATAACTGGTATTTTTTTTGCTATATCAGACGCAATAACCGGCTTCAGAGCTGTATCATAAACTTTGTTCAATACTCTGGATTCATCAATGTATTTGGATAAACCAGGAATGGTAAAATAATATGAAAAAAAGTAAAAAATAAAGCTTATAAGTATTAATGCTACAAATGCTTTAGGTATACTAATTAAAAAAGAAATTGTTCTTCTGAAAAATGGACTTAGTGAGTTTATTAATCTATATAATTGGTTGGATAGACCTTCAAAAACTAAAGTATATATTGGATATGTTATTAGTCTAATAACGATAACAACTATTATCAGAATAATAAAGGCAATACAAAGATACGTATATATATTATTTGCCACTAAACTAGCTTTTACTGAATCAGGTAGCAAATCATATATATATATAAATACTTCATTATTTTTATCAAAAAGAATACCCTTTGTAAGTAGCAAAGCAATTATAAATGCTACAATAAACTCAAAACAATTTACTATAGAATAAAAGCCATTTGCAATTCTTTCGCGATTTATTGAAATAAAAATCGAGCTAACAAGAATTATAATTACAGGGGCTAACAGTATGATGCTAACAGGGTTAAATTCTAGGCTTATCAACATATTCACCTTAATTAATATTGCACAATGTTTTATTGAATGTTTACCTTAATATTGTAATTATAGCACAAATAATATATATTATTAATTTCCCTATATATTTTCTCTTGCAATTATTATCAAAAAATTGTATCTTTTATAAATAAGTACTTATATATGTACTTATTATGTATAAGTTTATTATTCAACTTTCTAGTTTTAAATTTATCTATGGAAAAGTTGAGTTTTTTTGATACTTTAGCAACTAACAAATACATATAGTTATTTATTATTTTAATGAGGTGGAATATATGAGTCGATTAAGTGAAATATTTGGTTCAAATGTATTTAATGATGCAATTATGAGGGAACGTCTTCCTAAAGCTACATACAAAGCATTAAGAAAGACTATTGATGATGGTCTCCCTTTGAATTATGAAATAGCTGAAATTGTAGCAAGCTGTATGAAGGATTGGGCTATTGAAAAGGGAGCTACTCACTTTACTCATTGGTTTCAGCCAATGACAGGAATCACAGCAGAAAAACACGATTCCTTCATCAATCCTACATCTGATGGTAAGGTTATTTTAGAGTTCTCAGGAAAAGAATTAATTAAGGGTGAAGCAGATGGTTCATCTTTTCCATCTGGAGGTCTTAGAGCAACCTTTGAAGCCAGAGGTTATACTGCATGGGATTGTACTTCTCCTGCTTTCATAAAAAGCAATACTCTCTATATTCCAACTGCATTCTGTTCCTATAATGGAGATACTTTGGATAAAAAGACACCTTTGTTAAGATCTATGGAATGTATATCAAATAAGGCCCTTAGAGTTCTTCGTCTATTTGGAAACACTACTGCTACAAAGGTCATTGCTACAGTTGGTCCAGAACAGGAATATTTTTTAATTGATAAAAAAATGTATGATCAGAGAAAGGATTTAATATTTACAGGCCGTACTCTATTTGGTGCTATGGCTCCAAAGGGTCAAGAAATGGATGATCATTACTACGGCAGTATTAAGCCAAGAATATCAGCTTTTATGAAGGATTTGGATGATGAACTCTGGAAGTTGGGTATATCAGCTAAAACCGAACATAATGAGGTTGCTCCTGCTCAGCATGAGCTTGCACCTATATTTACAACTGCCAATATTGCTACTGATCACAATCAGCTTACAATGGAGCTAATGAAGACAACTGCCTTAAAGCATGGTTTAGTCTGTTTGCTTCATGAAAAACCATTTGCAGGTGTTAATGGATCTGGAAAACACAATAACTGGTCACTGTCAACTAATGACGGCCAAAACCTTCTAGAGCCTGGTAAAACACCACATGAAAACGCACAGTTCCTTATTTTCTTATGTGCAGTAATTAAAGCTGTGGATGAATATGCTGACTTGTTAAGGTTAGCTGGTGCAAACCCTGGAAATGATCATCGTTTAGGTGCAAATGAAGCACCTCCTGCAATAATTTCTATATTCCTTGGTGATGAGCTAACATCAATCCTTGAGCATATTGCTTGTGGTGAGGATTGCACATCAAGCGTATTCGGAAAATTAAAGGTTGGTGTCACTACTTTGCCAGCTTTTCGTCAAGATTCAACTGATAGAAACAGAACTTCCCCATTTGCCTTTACTGGAAACAAATTCGAATTCAGAATGGTTGGCTCCTCTGCATCAATTGCTTCACCAAATTTCTTCTTGAATACTATAATTTCTGAAGTTTTAGAGCAATTTGCAGACAGATTAGAAAACACTAAAGATTTCAATACAGAAGTAAATGCAATTATAAAGGATGTATATGAAAAGAATGGAAAAGTAATTTTCAATGGTAACGGTTATTCAGATGATTGGATTACAGAAGCAGAAAAAAGAGGACTTCCAAACCTCAAGAGCTATGTAGATGCAATCACAAGCCTTCAAGTAGAAAAAAATATGGTTGTAATGGAAAAGCATAAGGTTTTCAATCGTAATGAAATGAATTCCCGTTATGAAATTTCACTTGAAAAGTATATAAAAACAATTAATATTGAAGCCTTAACAATGCTCGAAATGTCTAAACGACAGATACTTCCTGCAGTTATCAATTTTTCTGCAAACGTTGCAAACTCTATAAATCAAATTAAGAGCTGCGGCGTAGACGCTGATATTTCTGCAAATGTTGAGTTACTAAAAGAGATTACTACATCAGCTTCTCAGCTAAAAAAAGATATATCCGAGCTTGAGGCTAAGTTAAATAAAGCTCAAGAATCACATGAAAGTTCTTATGTACAGGCTGTATATTATAAGGATGTTGTGTTTACACAGATGAGTAATTTAAGAACTACAGCTGACAAGCTTGAAAGTATAGTTGATTCAAAGATATGGCCATTCCCAACCTATGCAGACATTTTGTTTAATGTGTAAAAAGGCAGTAGGTAAATAAATAATAAATGAGGTTAATTAATTAAGAGAGAACTTCATACCTTTATAAAATACAAATAAGTTTTTTCAAATAGAAACAATATTGAAGTGTACCCCGAATGTTAGCAAATTAACATTTGGTGGTGCACTTTATATTTAATGGTTTCTTTTTATATTGAATATATATTCTGTCAGCTATAGTAGTTATTTCGGAAGCAAGCCAGGAATTTAATTTGAACTCTTACTAATCTCTCATTAATAAAAGAGTGAAATTAAATTCATGGCTAAGCTTGGTTAGAAATAATTGCTGATATACAGGTGAAGTGTATGAGGTTATGCCGAAAAAGTTACAGGACGTAGCATAGCTAATTATGTACTCTATAAGTTCTCTAAAAGCAAATAGAAGTATTTAATCAACTTCTTATAGCCTTCAACACTTATTCTTTCATTTACTCCATGAACTCTTTCTAAGTCCTCCGAAACAATTTCTATTGGGCAAAACCTAAATATTTGATTTGCATTTTTTTGATAATATCGAGAATCTGTCGAACCCACAGTAAGATATGGTGCTGCTACACTTTCAGGAAAAACTGATGCTATAGTCTTACACATTACTTTATACTCATTTGATGATGTATCGCTTATTTTTGAAGGATTAAAACTGACATCATTTACTTTTACTGTTATATCCAGCTTTTTAACTATTTTATCAACTCGTTTTTTAACATCCTCAATGGTTTTTCCAGGTATTAATCTAAAATTAGCTACTGCTTTAGCCTGCTGAGGAAGTATATTCATCTTTATACCACCTTCAATCATCGTAAATGCAGTAGTAGTCCTTACTAAAGCATTGGTTTTTGGTGACTTTATAAGAATTCTTATAATAAGTAGCTTAAACAAGCACATATTTGAAAAAATAATCCTTTTCAGAATTGGCATTTTAGGAGCAATTGCCTTAAAAAACTCTTTTAAGATACTGTTCATATTTGCTTTAAACTGATGCTTTTCCAATATATATATTGCCTTTGCCAATCTTCCAATAGCAGTACTATTAGGAGGCATAGAAGAATGACCCCCATTACTTTCTGCAAAAAGCTCAAGTGTAGTCATACCCTTTTCAGCTATTCCAATTAAAGCAGCAGGACAACTCATGCCTGCAATAGCATTCTTTATGATAAACCCGCCTTCATCTAATACCATAGATAGCTTGATTCCCTTTGTTTGGAGATAAGAAGCTATTTGAGCATTTCCTAAATACCCGCCTACCTCTTCATCCTGTCCAAAGGCTAAATAAATGGTTTTTCTAGGCTTAAATCCATTTATTATAAGTCCTTCCACAGCTTCAAGAATTCCCATAAGCTGACTTTTCATATCAAGTGCTCCGCGTCCCCATACATAGCCATCTGATATCTTGCCTGAAAACGGGTCAAAACACCACTCATTTTCTGTGTCTTTTTCTACTGGTACTACGTCCATATGAGCCATAAGCAGAATAGAGTCCTGATTATTATCAGTACCCTCCCACTTAAAGAGAATCCCCAAATCATTAATTTTTTCTCTTACCAACTCTCTATGAACATTTGGAAAGGATTTTTCAATAAATGTATGAAATTTTAGAAACTCTGACTTGTCTACCAAATCCACATTTTCATATGAAATAGTTTTGTATTGTAGCGCCTGTGATAAGCGCTGTACAAAAATATCTATATTTCTATTTAAATTATCTTTTAGTTTATTCTCCATACATTTATTCCCCTCAAAGTTGATAAAGCAATCCATATCACGTATAAATAAATTAAGATAACTCCATTTTCTCACATATAAAGCCTATCTGTGCGAGCTTCTTATCAATGTTTGTTGCCAAAACATTATTACTACTTTTGCCATTTAAACTATCAAGTCTCTTCTATTATGGAAAACCCAAGCTGCATATAGCGATGTTAAGATTAATACTATTGATATAATCAAATAGATTAAACTATGTTCTCTTTAGATACCTTTACCAATACGTCTATATATGAAACATAATATAAATACCCTATATATCTACAAATCTAGTATATAGGGTATTACATAATTTCACAACTTAAGTTTATTCAATTTAAAAATAATATTTGCAAACTATATATACTTATACATATAATTATAAATTCTGACCAATAACAAGAGCTTTCATTTCATCTGGAATCATAAAATGCTTCTTCTCAGGGAGAACCTTTTTAAGTGCTGCTTCAAAGCTCTCATTTTTAATAATACCTGTTTTCCCTAATAATTTTCCTAGAATAATTATGTTTGCATAAGTAAGATTCCCCATATCTGAAGCCATTTCAGTAGCAGGAACTCCAACAAATTCCACATCTGTCCTTTGTGGCTTTGCTTCAACTAAAGAACTATTTGTAATAATCAAGCCACCCTTTGCAATTTTCTTTTCAAATTTCTCCAAAGAGGGACCATTCATGGCAATTAAAGCATTTGGATAATCTATTATTGGTGAACCTATCGGATCATCAGAAATAACAATACTACAGTTAGCGGTACCGCCTCTCATCTCAGGTCCATATGATGGAAGCCATGAAACATGCTTTCCTTCTAGCATTCCTGCATATGCAAGTAATTTTCCAGCAGAAAGTATTCCCTGTCCACCAAAACCAGCAATTATTAAATCAAGCTGTTTCATTCCCTACACCTCCAAATCCTTTCCCTTAAATACACCTAGAGGATAGTGCGGTAACATATTTTCCTCTAACCATTTAAGTGAGTCTACAGGATTCAGACCCCAGTTTGTTGGGCATGTTGAAAGCACCTCAACAATAGAGAATCCTTTATTAGCATTTTGAACTTGAAATGCCTTTTTGATAGCCGCTTTTGTCTTCTTAATATTCTTTACATCATGTACAGAAGTTCTTTCTACATATGCAGCACCCTCTAATGTAGAAAGCATCTCACATACGCTGATTGGAAACCCATGAATTTCAGGCTTTCTTCCATATGGTGAGGTTGTTGTTACTTGACCTAATAAGGTTGTAGGAGCCATCTGACCGGAAGTCATACCATAAATAGCATTATTGACAAAAACGGTAGTAATTTTTTCTCCTCTAGCAGCAGCATGAACAATTTCAGCTGTTCCTATAGCTGCTAAATCACCATCTCCCTGATATGTAAATACATAATTATCAGGATGGACTCTTTTTACTCCTGTAGCTACAGCTGGAGCTCTACCATGAGCAGCTTGTACCATATCACAGTTATAGTATTCATAATTATTATATGCACAACCAACAGGTGAAACGCCTATTGTAATACCCTCTATATCTAATTCATCAATTACCTCTGCTATTAACCTGTGAATTATACCATGAGTACAACCAGGACAATAGTGAAGTTCTTTTTCTTTTAATGCATGTGGCCTTTTAAACACAATTGCCATTTCGTATCCTCCATTCTTAAATTTTATTTATTTAAGATTCTCTTAATCTCATTTAAAATTTCAATTTGACTTGGGATTACACCGCCTGTACGTCCATAGAAGTGAACAGGACATTTACCGTTAATTGCAAGGCGTACATCTTCTACCATCTGGCCAGCACTTAATTCAACGCTCAGAAATGCTTTTGGAGTCTCTGCATACTTTTCATAAGCAGCAGTTGGGAATGGATAAAGTGTTATCGGACGAATCAAGCCAACTTTAATGCCTTCCTTATCGGCCATTTTAATAACATTTTTGATTATTCGAGCAACAGTACCATATGCAGTAACAATAATATCTGCATCTTCACAATTATATGTCTCAACTAGAACTTCACTCTGTTCAATTTGTCTGTATTTTGCCTGAAGCTTGTTATTTAATCCTTCAAGAACTTCAGGTTGAATATATATTGAAGTAATATCATTATCATCTCTCTGCATTTTTGTACCAGTACAAGCCCACTTTTTGTCATCCTGATATATTTCTTCTTTATCTTTAAATTCAACTGCTTCCATCATCTGACCTAACATACCGTCACCTAAAATCATAACAAGCATTCTATATTTATCAGCAAGATTAAAAGCTTCCACAGTTAACTCATATAGTTCTTGTACACTTGAAGGAGCAAGAACTATATTTTTGTAGTCACCATGTCCTCCTCCCTTACATGCTTGGAAGTAATCACATTGTGCTGCTTGTATACCACCTAAACCAGGACCACAGCGTACAATATTTACTAATACTGCTGGAAGCTCTGCACCTGCTATATAAGAAATACCTTCCTGCTTTAGACTTACACCTGGACTGGATGATGATGTCATAACACGAGCACCAGCTGCTGCTGCACCATACACCATATTTATTGCTGCAACTTCACTTTCAGCCTGAAGAAAAGTACCATTTACTTTTGGCATTACTTTTGCCATATAATGAGCAATCTCTGTTTGTGGTGTGATAGGATATCCGAAATAATGTCTGCAACCAGCTCTTAAGGCTGCTTCCGCTATTACCTCATTACCCTTCATTAATAATTTCTCTGCCATTTCTTTCCCTCCAAAATAGTCATCTATAATAACACATAATAACTTAATAACCTACTAAAAAATATATACTAATTCATAGCTAAAATTTTATATGTAAATTCTTTGAATTAGTATTATTTTTCAACTTCTATAACGCAATCTGGACAAATTGTAGCACAAAAAGCACAACCAATACATTTATCAACTTCATCTACGCCAGCAGGATGAAAACCTTTCTGATTTAATTTATCAGATTTCATTATGACAATTTTCTTTGGGCATACTGTTACGCAAAGCTTACAACCTTTGCATCTTTCCTCATGGAATGTTACTTTTGCCATTATCAAAACCTCACTTATTTTTATTAATTTATTTGATTGCTACTTAGTTTAGAATTTTAAGACCAAGACTATAGTTAATTATAAATCTCTTTAGCAATATTTGCAAGTTTAGTAATGTAAAACTTCAAAAAGATAAAACCAAAGACTACACAGTTAAATATTATTATCCTTATAATGGTTTTAATTCCACATAACGTTGTATAACGAAATGATTTACATACGTTTTACTGAAATATAAGTTATTTCTTCCCATCAAAAAAACATTCTCAAATAGCAGTACAAAATATTCTATTTCTTATCCCAAGGCAGAAAAATTTGCTTTCTCATGGTTAATATCTCTGAACCGCCTAATTGATGGCTATCAAAACCCTTCATTAGTTCTTCCATGCCAGCTGTAATTGCTATTGGAATACCAGTTTTTCTAGAAACCTCAGAAATAATCGCATTTCCTTGCAAAATAATTTCAGGTGTTGTTTCCTCTAGCAAGTTGCTGTTATTAACCAACTTCGTAATCTTAATATTTGCACCATCCTCAATTATTGCAATCATTTCGTATATTTTTTCCGGTGTATCAGTCATTCCTCTTTTAGTGTTAATTACAAAAAACATTTCATACTCATCACTAATAATTTCTTCTTTAAATCTAGAAACAGCTTTTGCACCTAGATCCTCACCGCCTACATCAAGTACTACCTTGTATGTCTTGTCTTGAAACAATGAATATATTTCTGCTGGAATTGCTGGTATATCAACATTAGTATTTGCAAATCTAGGTAGGAGCACCTTGATATTGTTGTTTTCAAGTGTTTCTTTAGCATCAGCGGTCCTAAAATATGGATTTATTATATCAAAATCAACAATAGCAGTCTTCAAATCTGCTTCTGCCAATTTCAATGCATAATTAACAGCAACCTCTGTTTTTCCGCTGCCAAAATGACCAGTAAAAATATTTATACGTTTTTCAAACATGTAATCACCTCTATTATTATATACCCATCTTCTATTATTTGAAGCATTATAATGCCTAGATTCAAAATGAATTTTTTGGATTGTAGAAAAATTTCATCACATAAGCGGCATTTCATCGAGGCAGAAGATACTCTCATGTATAAAAATAAAGAGGTATCCATCAATTTTAGAAGTGATAATCTATTCTTGCCACGATATAATGCCTAGATTCAAAATGAATTTTTTTTCCACTCAATTAAGTCCTTAATTACTTCTCCAGCAATAATTAACCCCATTACAGATGGAACGAAAGATAGGCTTCCAGGCACTTGATGCTTGACAGTACATTTTCTTGTTGTCCCAGCCGGGCAAATACAACTGCTGCTACAGCTTGAAGTTTCCGTTTCAACTGGCTTAATAGGTTCTTCCTTTGAATATACAACCTTCAGCTTTTTAATCCCTTTATTCCTAAGCTCTTTTCTTACCACCTTAGCCAATGGATCTACTGATGTTTTGTAAATATCTGATACCTCAAACTTTGTTGGATCAACCTTATTGCCAGCTCCCATTGCACTTATAATAGGTATTCCATAAGCATTTGCTTTAACAACTAAATCAATTTTTGCTGTCACTGTATCAATGGCATCAACAATATAGCTATAGCTTTTGTCAATGAACTCATCAGCTACATCAGGCATGTAAAACTTCTGAATCACAGAAACTTCACATTTTGGATTTATGTCCAAAATCCTTTCCTTCATAGCCTCTACCTTTGGCTTTCCAACTGTTTTTCTTGATGCTTGCAACTGTCTATTTAAATTTGTTAAACAAACACAGTCATCGTCAATCAAAACAACCTGTCCAACTCCGCATCTTACCAGCGCCTCAACAGTATATGAACCAACTCCGCCAATTCCAAATACAGCAACTTTGCTATTCTTTAGTTTTTCAAGCCCTTCTGCACCTATAATTAGTTCACTTCTCGAAAACTCATGCAACATATATTTTTTACTCCTATTCTAATCCATTAAATCAATACTCAACTACTCAACTTTCACTGCTGAAAATTACAAATGTTAGAACTTATCAACAATTACATAAGTCTCCTTACATTTGATAAGGTTGAATATTTTCAATTTAAGCTGGGAAAGTTGAATTATCCATCTAAATATTTGCCACTACTAAGAATACACTAATTGCTTGTCTGCGTCAATTACGCTTAATTGAAACCAGCTCGAAATAATGCTTGTTCAAACATAGGTGTTTTTCGAACTTCAAAAACAAAGTAGTTTTTCAGTATATGATACTTTTTATTTCAGTCTAACCTATTTTTTTATTTTATAAAGTATTGTTTGCTTTTCAACATTATTTATTTCGTCTTTGGCTTTTATTTCTTGACTTAGTTCACAAATATCATTATTTTTCCACTTGACAAAATTATAGCCATAAACATAAAAATTATTTTGTAAACTATCAATAATGCCCTCATTGCTGTTTAAAATAATTTTGTTATCAGAGCATCTAATTATTACTACTACTGATTTTTCGTTACCAGATATATTTTGAGGGCAAACTTCATAAGAAATTGCGTTATATTTACCATCAGGTGAGAGTGAGAATTTACTAAATGCACCTAAATCATAAGTAATTCTTTCAATTTTAGAATTGACCAAATCATACGAATAAATTGACGTTTGCGTATATTTTTGTTCTTTTTTCCTTTCTACTAGAAAGTAAACTTTATACATATCTTTGTTCAAAATCATATTGCTTAGTCTGTAACCCTTACCCTGCTGTTCTCTGAATCTAAACATATTTCTGATTTCAGCCACACTTGATGCTTCTATCTTTTTTGTAATATACTTTCCGTCAATTTTATAGTTTAGATTAATTGAAACTTGACCACTCATATCCTCAACAAGATATGCATGTAAATCAATATCAGATGAATTAAATTGGATCTTAATAGCTTCATTCCGCAATTTGTAATTATTATAAGAGCTGATACTTTTTCTATCAGGGTAGGTAAGAACAGTATTTATATTTATATTCCTATTACTAGTAGCCCTGTACATATTTTCTTTTGTAGGTTTACTTAGCAAAATAGCACCGCTAATCAATAGTGAAAGCAATACAACATATAATATCGATAGGTAAAGCTTATTCATATACTGCCTCCTCAAAATATCTATATTGTATTTTATACAAAAAGTCTAAATCTATTTACTATTAAATTAATTTCTAGGAAATGTTTTGTATATTTCTTTAATTAAATTGCAATAATACATAGCAAGCTAACGAGTTCAAAAGCTACTATTATTTTTATATTTGATGTACAAAATAAGTAATTTGAAGGAGACAATGATATGAAAGCATCTGTAGATCAAGATGGCTGTATCGGCTGTGAATTGTGCGTTTCAGTTTGTCCTGCTGTCTTTAGTATGAACGAAGATGGAAAAGCCGAAGCAATAGAAGATGATATTCCAGAAGAAAATGAAAGTGAAGCAGAAGATGCTAGGGATGGATGTCCTGTATCGGTAATAGATATTGAGTAAGCAAAAAATATGCCATCAGCATTTTGTAAACTAAAAAAAGACCTAAAGGTCTTTTTTTAGTTTACAATCAACTTATACAAATTAATACATCGAAATCTAATCTCTTAATGGAACGCCCTTTGCGTCCTTGTTTATACTTCCCGATAATATCAATATTCCCTCAACCAATCCCCATATAAGTGATATCCATGAAAGAATAAAGCATGATAAAACTGTTATTAGTAGCTGAGCAACTCCAATCCCAATATGTCCAAGATAGAATCTGTGTACTCCAAACATTCCCAAGAATATTCCAAACAAACCAGCTGCTAGTTTTGATTTCTGCTCACCATAAGCATTTAAATTCACTCCGCACTTCATACACACCAAAGCCATTGAATCATTTGTATCTCCGCACATAGGACAATAATTATTACCTTTTCCAACTGGTACTCCACAAGTAACACATATAGCAGCTTGGTCATTCATAATACTTCCACAATTCCTGCAATACATAATATTACCTCCTGCCTTTATTTTAATATATATTTTAGTTTATTTAATCATTACAGTTTGAAAATGCATTTCAACTAAGTATACGATTGATGAACTAATATGTCTGATAAATATAATTTCACTAAACTTAACTAAATATATATTAAATTTAAACAAAAATCAAATAGAAATAATAAATATAGCTATAAAATTTTACTTTATGCGGCAAAAGTTCTTCTTATGCTATTAACAAGACAGTTTTCGTAAGCTTGTATTACAGCTACATATCAATTAGAAATAATTAGTTACTATTATAGACTAAACATAGAAAGGCAAAAACTGGAATAGAGTATCTCAACAAATACTATAATTTATAAAGCTTTTCTGGTTTTTTCTAGTGTTCTTTCCTTAATATCTTTCGCCAACTCAATATATGTTTGATTTTCTGGATTTTGTATAAACTTCTTTACTTCATCTGGCAAATGACTTAGATAGGGACTTCTAATATCATTGAAGCCTATTAAGTAATCCACAGATACATTAAAATAGCTAGCAAGCTGCTTTAATCTTGATATAGAAGGTTCCCTCTTATTGCCTACATATCCATTAAAAGTTGGTGATTTAATATTTAGTTGAGCCGCAACTTCCTGTTGCTCCAGCCCCTTCTCTTTTACTAATTGTTTTAACCTCTCTCCAACGGTAATATCCATAAGCAGCTCCTTCCTCTATAATCTTTCATATTCCATACAAGTATAATTATAAAATTTACTATCAAAATTGTCAAACATTTCCTTTTGAGTACAGCTCCGACGAGTAAAAATTTTTATTTGGTCTAAAAATATAACTCGCCTCTAATTTATGTTAAAATTTCCCATTTTGTATTTTTTTATTTTTTTGCTAAAAATACTAACTCTTTTTTTGAATTTT
>JAEWZA010000187.1 GCA_023395575.1 Bacillota bacterium | reverse complement strand
GAACATTATATTCTTATAAAATTACCTAAACAATACAATATAGTATGCATTTATATTAATTTTGTTATTATTACTATAATGTAATAAAAGTACCTATTTTGAATTATAAAGCATTAATTGCTTATGAAGTTCTTATATAGCAAACCTACTGAATAAAAGCAGTAATATATTGTCAATAATTTAAATACAAATAAATATGACGATTTTGGAGAAAATTTCTCCGAAACATTTACATTCTATGGAGGTATTGCTATAATGGACGTACAAAGGGTAAAAGAGGTGAATGGTATGCTCTTACAATTTAAATTTAAGAACTTTCGCTCATTTGCTGATGAGGCGGTTTTAGATCTAACCGCAACAAATATTCAAGAAAATAGTAGTAGTCTTATTGAAAAAAATGGTGTAAAAGTTCTGCCTTTAGCTGCGGTTTTTGGGGCAAATGCAAGTGGCAAATCTAACTTGTTTTTGGCATTTAAAAGCATGGAAAATGATGTGATTGCAACATCTGATAGTAAAAGAAATCCATCGATTATACCATATATATTTAATGAAAAAATTCATAATGAGCCTACTGAATATGAGGTATGTTTTAATATTGATGATAAGGAATATAGATATGGCTTTGTTCGTAATCAGGTTAAGGTGTTTGAAGAATGGCTTTTTTGTAAAAATTTTTCCAAGAATACAAAGTCAAGGGAAAAGTTAATTTATTATAGAGAAAATAGAAATATTACTCTTGGACAGATAAATAAATCTGAAGCTAAGGAGTTGGAGTTTATAGGCTCTATGGTAACTGAGGGACAGCTTATAATGACAGCTATAGGTAAAAGGGAAAAGAGTATTTATGCATCTATATATAAAATGTTTGAGCTTGGGTTTTATATTATTAATTTTTCTGATGAATTTGATGAGGTTGTTTTGAGAGAAGTTTTTGCAGAACTTTCATATAAGAACTCAGATTATTTAAAATACACTGAAAATTTTTTAAGTAAAATTGACCCTTCAATTATTGGACTTGAAGTTAAAAAAGAAAAAGACGTAAATCTAAATGATGAGTTTAAATGGTACTCTATTCACAAGGATTCTAAGGGAGATATAATGCATTTACCCATTGAAAGTGAATCGGGTGGTACAAGGAAAATATTGTCAATTGCATTCGATATAATGGATGCGCTTCAATTTGGAACGACAGTTTTTATTGATGAATTAGATTCAAAGATGCATCCATTGGTATTAAGGTATATAATTCAGATGTTCAGTAATCCGGAAATTAATAAGGGTCGGGGACAATTAATATTTTCATCGCACAATCTTGTATGCTTAGACTCCTCTGATTTGAGACGAGATGAAATCTGGTTTGTAGAAAAGGAAAATCAAAAATCAACACTTTTTTCCTTGTATGATTTCAAAACTACTGAGGAGTCTATTAGATCGGACTTGAACTTTAGCAAGCATTATCTAGCTGGCAGGTTTGGTGCAATACCATTTCAGGATTGAGGTGATTTTTTATGGCAGATCAGCTTTTTAAACGACAACAAGCATCTAGAAAAGAGAGAACCTCAAAGGAAATGAAGGAAAGGTCGGAAACGTGGCTAATTGTATGTGAGGGGACCGAAACAGAGCCAAACTATTTTAAAGCGTATCAAAAAAGAACCTAGTATCAATATATTAGAATAAATAAAGTCTCTGCCACAAAATAAGATGGGTAGAGACTTTTTAGAGTTTGAGATATACATTTTTAGTAATAACTTGATATATCTTATTTAACTGTAGTAATCATTGTACGCTTATAATTTAAAACGTATATTTAAATGCTTTCAACGGTTCTGATTAGATTTTCTAGGCAACAGGAAATGTTAAAATAATCCTGACAACCCAGCTAATAACACGATTACAGCGAATACCATTCTATAATATACAAAGACCTTCATAGGCTTCTTTTTCAAATATGAGATAAACTTATTTATTACGGCTAAAGCTACTGCAAATGAAACAATAAAACCAACAATAAGAGAAGTTATTTCCAGTGAAGTAAGAGTAGCAAAACCGCCTATTTTAACTATTTTCAGGAAGCTCATGCCCACCATTACAGGTATTGCTAAAAAGAAGGAGAATTCAGCTGCAACAACAGTTGAAAGACCTGATACCCAACCGCCGATAATAGTTGAGGCTGAGCGAGACATGCCAGGAATTATTGCCAAACATTGAAATGTACCAACAATCAATGCTTGCTTGGGTGTAACACTTAATTCTTGCTTTACAAGATTGTTGTTTCTAAACTTATTTTCTGCGTATAGCATCCATATTGCACCTAAGAACAGAGTAATTGCAACAGGTAAAGGTTTGAATAAGTATTTTTCAGCTATATCATCCAGCAATATACCAAAAACACCACCGGGAATACATGCAATAAATATCATAAACCAGAATTTAAAACCGGATTTTGAATAACCAACCTTATGGGGAAAGAAATTTAAAAGTGTATCTTTTATCTTACTCCAGTATAAAATAATAACAGCCAATATAGCGCCAAGCTGGATAACATAAGTATACATTTCAACATAGTTTGGACTTATACTTTCAAAACCCAATAGATTTTCAAAAATCACCAGATGTCCAGTTGAAGATACCGGTAAAAATTCGGTGACGCCTTCCACAATACCTAATATAATTGATTTTAATATAAACAATAAACTATCCATTCTAACCTCCACGCCTTTTCTTTTTATATCCTAAGTTAAGCATATTTCTTATAATACCATATATTACAATGATATTTGAAATAATTTTTACAAGTTGCAGTTATTGCGGATATTTCCAAACTATTTTTACGTGCATAACTTGAGTTTGTCTGAGTTTTGGAAATATATTTGCTTACTGATATTTATATAAGTATTTATTCAATAAAAAATCTAGGTGAAAAAACCTATAAAAATATGTTTAAATTTATAGTAGACACAAGTGTAATACTAACTGTAAAATTAGATGTGTCTAGCTCGAAAGAAAATTTTGTGCGAACATGGTGCATTTCGAGCAACAAAAACCCACGGGTGGGTTTTTAGCGGTGTGGTGCTATGAAATTCAAAATACATGTTATGCATAATAAAAAATTACTTTATGCTTAATGTGTGTGGCTTTAAGTATTAAAATTATAGCCACATGATAGAAGCTCGAAAGAAAACTTTGTACCAACATGGTGCATTTCGAGCATCAAAAACCCAGGGGTGGGTTTTTAGCAGTTGATGAATTTAAATATAAAAATAATTAATATAGGATGTGTAAATGTGAGACTTAGAAGAAAACCATGGGCAAGGCCTGAATTGGCAACTTGTCATTTCTTTATTGCTGATCCGCCTAAATACAAGGGTAGATGGCAGGAACTTTTTGACAATGATAATCCCATTCATCTAGAGCTTGGGTGCGGTAAAGGAGTATTTATTTCAGAGATGGGTGCTGCTAATCAGCAGATAAATTACATTGCTGGAGATATAAAAAGTGAAGTTTTAGCACTTGCAAGGCGAAAGATAGTAAAGATATACGATGAGGCCGGTCATCCATCAGTAAACAATATAAAACTCATGTCGCAGAATATAGAATTGATAGATAATATGCTTGACAGCACTGATGTTATAGAAAGAATATACATTAATTTTTGTAACCCATGGCCTAAAAGAGGATATAACAAGAAAAGGCTTACCCATAGCAAGCAGCTTGCTAAATATAAGACATTCCTCAAGGATGGCGGGGAGATTTGGTTTAAAACTGATAATGACGAGCTCTTTCAACATTCAATAAAATATTTTGAAGAAAATGGGTTTATAATAAAATATATAACTGAAGATTTACATGCAAGCGGGTTTGAGGGTAGTATTCCCACAGAGCATGAAAAGATGTTTTCTGAGCAGGGAATACCAATTAAATTTCTTATAGCAGTGTTAAATAAAAGTCAGTGCTAAAGTCTTGGCGGCAATATTTATATCGTGGGGTTTCTTCACCAACTATTTCCTGAAATAAGTCATTGGCGTACAGAAATTACTGTTTTGAAACTGCTCTTTTTTTAGAGGAAATAGACTTTTAAACAATTAATCAGCAAAGCAGAAGTAAAAAATAATTTTAACTATAAAGGAAGATGCATAATGGGATTTTATGAACAGATATCACAGTATTACGACCATATATTTCCAGCAGGAGATGAGCAGATTAGATTTATAAAAGAGGTTGCAGGAAGACCGCCTAAAACTATACTAGATATTGCTTGCGGAACAGGAGGATATTCTCTTGAATTGGCAAAGCAGGGCTATGAGCTTACGGCAGCAGATTTAGACACTGAGATGGTACGACAGCTTGAGATTAAAGCGGAGACAGCTGGAATACCTATTAAGTCAATACAAGCAAATATGCTGGATTTAGAAAGTAAAATATCTGATAAATTTGATTTGGTTTTTTGTATTGGCAATTCTATTGTGCATCTGCAAAATTTGGAGCAAGTAAAAAGCTTTATATGTAGTACACAGAATTTAATAAATAAAGGTGGAAGTCTAATTCTTCAGATAATTAATTTTGATAGGGTACTATTAAAGGATATAAAAAGCTTGCCTGCAATTACCGATGCAAGTATTGGACTGAGCTTTGAGAGAAACTACAGTTATCATAAACAGCAGAATACAATATATTTTAAGACAAATTTAACAGTTAATAATAAATCCTTTGAAAATGAAATACCTCTATATCCTCTGCTTGAAGAAGAATTATTGCAGGCAGTAACTGATGCTGGATTTAAAAAGGTTAAACTTTTTGGAGATTTTGCAGGAAATGCTTTTGATAAATATAATTCATTTATGCTGGTTTTGTGGGCTAGATAATATTTGGCATTTGCATAGCTCTTCTGAATACTAAATCCTGTAGTTGCTGATGGTTGTGGACAAAGAAGATAGCTGTGACGGCTACAATACTTGTACTTAACTCACTATGCACTATTTGAGTGGGAAGGTTGATTTATTTATAGATTTTTTGGAAATGAAAGGAATATAATTGAGATGAGTAGAATAGGTCAGGAAATAAACAAATTAAGGATACAAAAGGGAATGTCACCAAAGCAGCTTGCAAAGAAATTAGGTGTTTCTGAGGGCTTTGTTCTTGATATAGAAACAGGTAAGAAAATTGTTAGTGATGATATGATAGGCAGATTTTCAAAGGCACTGGATTTTGAACTTGGACCAATTGGACTATTTGCATCAGATGATATTTCCCCATCAAAGCACGAGGATACAGGGAGAGGCTTACAGACTACTGCTGGAATAAAGCCAAAATCCACTATAAATACTATTCAAAAAGCGGCTTCGCAACAACCTATACAAGAAGTATGGGATGATGCTTTTGGCAATATTCTTAAAACTGTTCCTATGTATGACTACAAAATGGATAGAATAATAGACAAAAAACTGTTGCCAATCGAGAAAAATAAAGTTGAGGGCTTCACCAAGGAAAAGGTTTTCTATCTGAATATAGAAGATAGTGATATGTCTGGTTTTAGAATTTATAAGGGAGATAGAGCTTTTTCAGTTTTGGTAAGTGAAATAGACAAAGACGGTATTTATTTTGTTGAGTACAATGGATTGAGAGCTGTAAGGCAGGTAAAAAGGCTTCAGGCAGATAAGCTGCTTCTGATTTACAACAAAGGAAATCTTATAACTGAGACAATAAGTACAACGGAAATAAAGGTATTAGCCAAATTGATAAAGCTAGAGATTGAACTCTAGCACAAGTGCTTTAACAGTGTGGTGAGAGCTTAAAAAAGAAAGCGTGGAGGTTTGTAATGCAGAAGATAGTCAAATCACGTTCTAAAAATAGAGGGTTACCACCTGGAAGCTTGGTTCATATTGGCGATAAAAAAAGAGATACAACCTTGATATCTCTAATTGAATACAATGAAGGGTTTTTTGAACAAAGAGAACTTAAGCTTGAGGATTTATCGGAATTGGATTACAATAGGGAAACTATCAAATGGATAAATGTTGAGGGCCTTCATCAGATTGATATTCTTGCTAAAATTGGTGAAGTATTTGACATACACCCTCTTGCAATGGAAGATATTTTAAATACCGATCACAGACCCAAAATAGAATATTACGATAAGTATATGTATATTTCGGCTAAAATGCTATTTTATAATTCTAACGATAATGAGTTTAATATTGAGCAGATAAGCTTTATTTTGGGCAGCAATTACATTATTTCCTTTTCTGAAAGAGACATTGATGTGTTTGAGCCTGTCATAAAAAGATTGCAGCAGGGCCTGATTCGTGAAAGAAAGCTATTTGCAGACTATTTAATGTACTGTTTGTTGGACATAATCGTTGATGATTACTTTAATGTATTAGAAAGCATTAGTGAGACAATAGAAGTAGCAGAGGATGAAATGATTAACCATACAACAGATAAGACGCTTATGACAATAAATAAATTAAAGAGGCAGGTATTGTTTCTGCATAAAGGTGTATGGCCTTTGAGAGATGTGTTGTCATCACTCGGACGAGGGGATAGCCATTTGATAAAGGAATCCACAGAAATATATATCAGAGACTTATATGAACATGTAGTACAGGTTATGGATACAACTGAAACACTTAGGGATATTCTATCTGGGATGATGGATGTATATCTTTCTAGCACAAGCAACAGAATGAATGAAATCATGAAGGTACTGACTATAATTTCAACTGTATTCATGCCACTTTCCTTTATTGTTGGGGTGTATGGAATGAATATAAAAAATATGCCTGAGCTGAGCTGGCAATGGATGTATCCCTTGTTGTGGCTAGTTATGCTATCAATTGCAGGCATCATGCTGTATTATTTTAAGAAAAAAAAGTGGTGGTAGTGTTTTATAAATTCCTATATTCAGTATTCAGTGAGTGGAAGGGGGGTGCTCCTCCTTTCCACTAATTCATTGCGTTTGATTTTCACCAATTTTAACTCTTTCTTTTTGCTTATTATTCTGAAATTTAATTTTGATTTTAGCTACAATCAATGTAATAAGCGGCAAAACTATTTGAAAAGGAATAGCATAATAAGAGTAATATTTATTAACCCATTCAAACATTTCCATTGAGTTGTTATAAAGAAGAAATGATGTACACATCATTACAAATCCTAATGGAGCAACAAGATATTTATAATTATCAATACCAAGTACCTTAGTTGCACCAATAGAGGCAGATAATAGGCAGACGCTTATTCTCACAAAGACTCCAAAAATAAAAACAATTGATACTACAACTTCAATTCTCTGAATAAAAACACCAATATTTATTACTTCTACTGCTAGGATTGCCGGAAAATAAACATCATTGATAATTTCTGGACCCAAGACAAGTATATTTCTCATCAAAACAAAAAGAAGTGTTATACTTCCGATAATTATACTAATAAAAAATACTTTAAAGGTCTGCTTGCTATCAATCAAGGTGTTGAGAAGGGCTGTAAATATCACTACTTCAAGAAATGGAAAGAATAAAAATGAGAAAGAGGTTGATAGTACTGGTGATATTCCATCATACAGGACTGGTTTTATATTGCCATAGTCTGCATTAGTTAAGGAAAGACAAATTGTAACTGCAAGTATGACAAAAATTATGGGAGCCGTAAAGGAAGCCCACCGCCCCAATACCTCAATTCCTGCTTTTGTAATCCATATACACAATAAGCCAATAAAAAATACACTTATCATTTGTGGTGTTTCAGGGAAAGCTACTATATTAATATATTCAGAATAATTACGTATTATCAATGCACCTAAATGCAATGAATACCAAATAAATAATAGAGATATTAGTCTACCTGCAATTTTTCCAAATACTTCTATTAATATTTCGTATATATTTTTTCCTGGATATGTTGTAAGCAGCTTTGAGTAGACAAATAACATTGGAATAGATACTAATGTTGTTAGTATAATAGATATCCATACATCCTGCTTTGCCGCGATATTTGTACCTACTATAACAAAACTGCCTGTAAAAAACATTATTATAATGTAAATACCTTGTCTGCTAGGAATTATTTCTCTGCTCATAATTGTGTCCATGCCAGATACTGAATATAAAAAAACTAAATGACACGGCTCAGCACCACCTTTATATATTCATTGTTTTTCTTTCTTTCGGTTATTCCTTTAACCTAAATATTAACACAAGCAACTTATTAATTAGTATATTAGGGCTTGGTATTTTGATATCTAGGTTAATAAGTATTTCATTGATATAAGAAAAGGAAATAAGTATTAAATATGTCCAAAATGCCATCCATTTTTTTTGGCGGAATAAAGGAACTAATTCAATAATAATAAATAGAGCAACAGTTAAAGTACAAAAAAATAAAACTACTGGCATATTAACCTCCTACCTACGCCACATTTGGGCACAATAATTCTAATAAAGCTTTTAGAGGAACCGTTGCTTCGTTGAGCTAAAGCAATACATTTGCATTTTCTCTACACTGGCAAAGACCATTTGTGGTTTTTGAAGCTCGAAAACACAATGTTGGTACAAATTTTTTTTGAGCTATTGCTGCTTCTTTGTTATTTGTTTCTTGACAATTGCACTGTTTCTTATATTAATGGATACTTTAACATTTGTATTTAAATTTTTGAAGGTATTATTCCAATCACTTTCAACTTTCCTCCATACTTTAGGTAAATCACGATTGATCTTTAATCCAAAGGAAAAAATATCTGCATCATATACTAACTGTACTTTTTGAATTAACTCTTCAACAGATGTTTTTACTTTTTCTTCCGCATCCTTTTTCAACTTTAAAAGGTTTTTACCACTTATATAATTTGTATAGCTTGCATCTTCAGCAATTGCTACCTCCAATTTGATATCAATATCCATAGTCAGCTTATCATCAATGTAGCTAGGCTTAATTTTTGTTTTTGACTTAAATATTTCCAATGACACCTCCGATGTATTGGTTAAATCCTCATCAACTGTGATTATTCCGCCTTTAACTAAATCAATAACAAAAAGAAGGGCTTGTGATTCTGCTTCATTTATATATCCAACTAGCTTGTCAGACTTAAAAATAGCAGTTCCTGTAAGATTAGCAGTTTTTTTACCAAGAACCTCTTTTAGCTCAATGGAAGGCAATATTGCATCTCCTGAACTTAGATAATTAATAAGTCTGTACATAAAAATACTGGGAAATTTTCCTTCGTTTTTTTGCTCTTGTAGCATTTCGTAAATATTATCGGAACTGCTTTTAGCTAAGAGCTTCTCCTGTAGCAATATTTCCTTTGCGGTTTTTTCCTTTGATATTAGTATATACAATTCAGTTCGCACTTCAGAATCTCTATAAATGAAATCTAGTGTAGGAATAAGTCCTTCTTTAGCTATTTGTTCACTTATTATACAAACATCTGCATGGGGCCAATATAGCTTATTACCTACAATACTTATTGCGTTTCTTATTGCATCAAAAATGGTTTTACCCTCTGATTCGATAATCTTAGTGCTTTGCTTTGCTTCCTTTCCTGACATTTCAAAATCCAGTATCTCCATAGTAAGTTGATACTTACCTTTTTGCTCGTTTTTATCTATAGCAAAGCCTGTTACTAGTAATGATTTTTCTATATCTTTGTAATTCCAACAGCCACATGAAAACATTGAATTTAGTATTATTAATACTATTAATATAATAAATTTTCCCGAAATCATTGCTTTTTTCATTTCTTTTTGCCTCCAGAATTATTCCTGACAAGATTGTGGGGTGACATAAATTCAGAGCGGTATTTCAGAAATTTCCAAGGTGCTCTAACTACTGTATCCTTCATATCGTTTAATCTAAAATTTGTAACGTTCAGCATATAAGGAATACCAAAGGAACGCACTTGAAATAGATGAATCAAAAGTGCTGTTATACCAAATAAATATCCATACAATCCAATAACTGATGAAAGCACTATTAGAGAAAATCTTAATATGATAACAGGACCTTTTATCTTTGGTGATGTCAACCCTGTAACCGCGGTTAACGCAACAACGATTACTACAGGTGCACTTACAATTCTGGCATCAACAGCTGCTGAACCTAAAACTAAACCGCCTACCACACTTATGGCTGTTCCTGAAAATGATGGCATACGTGTACCTGTTTCTCTTAATAATTCAAATGTTATTAAAAGCATTATCATTTCCATAACAGTTGGAAAGGGCACACCTTGTCTTGCTGCTGCAATACTTTTAACGAAGGCTGTTGGTATCATTTCCTGATGAAAGGCTGTAATTGCAACGTAAATGGCAGGAGCACTTATTGTTATTAAAAAGCTGAGTATTCTTAATATTCTGTTTATTGAAGCAAAATAAAAACTAAGGAAATAATCCTCACTTGATTGAAAATATTCTATGAAAACATAGGGTAATGTAAGCACGAAGGGAGTACCATCTACAAATACTGCAATACGCCCTTCTAGTAATTTACCTGCAATAACATCAGGTCTCTCGCTCCCACCAATTGTTTTAAAAGGAGAATATGGGGAATCTTTAATGAATTCCACAATAGTTCCTGAAGCTAAAATTCCATCAATATTTATCTTATCTAGTCTTGTGTTAAGCTCATCTAAAATTTTCTTATTTACAATACCATCAATGTAGCACAAGCAAATCTTGGTATTTGATTCCTTCCCCAATATTCTCATTTTAAATTTTAATTTGTTTGTTGCAAGCCT
Source organism: Bacillota bacterium (assembly GCA_023395575.1). Taxonomy (GTDB): domain Bacteria; phylum Bacillota; class Clostridia; order Acetivibrionales; family DSM-1351; genus Ruminiclostridium. The sequence goes on along the minus strand of JAEWZA010000187.1, from coordinate 2,162 downwards.
TCTTCTTATCAAGGTAAGGTTTATAAGCAGAGATTCTGTAAAGCCATCTCTTGATCCACGCAGTGTCTTTTCTGCTTCGGGCTCTGAGATTGCTCTTGTTTGCATTCCCTTAGAGTCGATGCTTAAGGCTTCTGATGTACCTTCTGCGAATAGAACCGTATTTCCTCTTACTATTGAATTAATAATATCATTAACTTCTGATACTTTTTCAACGTTATGTGATGATAATATATGACTCATGACTGAATCCATTATGTTTAATTTACTATTAAATGATTTATATTGTAATAAAGGCTTAATGATATTATCATTGAGCTGTGAACTGCTTATCATACCATCGGTGAACAGAATGCTGAACTGTATATCTTTATTTTCAGCGTTTTCAAAGTTCCGAACAAGCAGAGTATCATCATCTATAAATAGCTCTTTAATATGTGCAATATTTTCTTCTAAGGATTTGCTTAGAATAAATGAATTATCTGTAGTATTTTCTTTTTTAGAACTATTTTTTTTTGCTGAGATTTTGTTTTTTAGTTTTTTAAACATTTTTAATCTCCATAAGGTTATTGAAATTTTAAGCTTGACCACTATTAAAAAGTAGTATTTACAAATATAGAAATTAAATACTAAGGTTTTTTAAAAAATTAAATTTCTATTTACATTAATTTTTCGTTAATAAGTTTGCTTACTAATTAAGCTGAGTATATCATTTTTAAATTACATAATTGTAAGTTTTAAATTTATACATTTGTAATTTTCACTTCGTATAATCAAATATATAAGAGATAGGATGTTTGTAAAATTGGGATATAAAAAACTGATTAGTGCTATGGCTTTTATGAGAGTGAATTGAATGGATGCAGGTAGAACGATTCTTTGTAAATAGCTGTAGCAATTCTAATTGAAAAAATATAATTTATTGTGCCTATAAGGTAAAGGAGGACAAAATGGAAGTATTGCGAATTGAAAATTTAACTAAAAAATATGGTAAAGGTCAGAATGAGGTAATTGCAGTTGATAATATAAGCTTCTCTGTGAAAAAAGGTGAGTTTGTTGCTATTGTAGGACCTAGTGGATCGGGTAAAAGTACACTGCTGCACTTATTAGGTGGAGTAGACAAGCCTACATCAGGAAAAGTGTTTATAGACAATATGGATATTTACTCACTCAAAGAAAATGATCTTTCAATACTAAGAAGAAGAAAGGTAGGTTTTGTATTTCAGGCATATAATCTGATTCCTGTTTTGTCAGCTGAAGAGAACATACTGATGCCCCTTCTTTTAGACAATAGAAAAAAAGACAAGCAGTATATTGAAGAGCTGTTAACAATACTTGATTTGAAGGAAAGAAGAAGGCATCTTCCATCAGAATTATCAGGAGGCCAACAGCAGCGTGTTTCCATTGGGCGAGCATTAGCAAACAAGCCATCTATTATATTGGCAGATGAACCAACGGGGAATTTGGATACAAAGAATTCAAGAGAGGTTCTGGAATTGCTAAAATATTCAGCAAAAAAATATAATCAGACCTTGGTATTAATATCCCATGATATGAGCATTGCTGGTATGGCAGATAGGGTTATCAGTATAGTTGATGGCAGGATATCTTCTGATGAGGTGGTGAGATAAATGAAAAATTATTCAGCACTTACCACGAAATATTTAAAGAAGCACGCTGGAAGAACAGTGCTTACTTTAATTGGAATAATTATAGCAATAGCCATGTTTACATGTATAGGAAGCATATACTACAGCGCTATTAACAGTGAAATAGAGAGAGCAAAGGAGGATAGAGGGAATTTTGAAGTAGCATTTTATAATGCCAACAAAGAAAAAGTAAATGTACTTTCCAGCAATGCAGAAATAAAAAATGGTGCTGCTGTTAAAGAAGAGGGTATGCTTCAAATAGATACTAATATTCTTACAGAGTCCCTCAGAAATATAGCTATTAGAGCCTATGATGCTACAGCCTTTAAGGATGTGTTCAGAGTAAAAATTACTGAAGGCAGATCACCCAGTAACAGTTCGGAAATTATTGTTGACAAAAAATTTTATGCCATATTAAAGGATAAGAAAATTGGAAATGCGCTATCTGGCAAGCTTAAACCAAAAGAAGGCGCTGCTAGAGAATGTAAGTACACAATTGTGGGTGCTTTTGAAAGC
>JAEWZA010000160.1 GCA_023395575.1 Bacillota bacterium | reverse complement strand
TCTTTCAAACTTCTCAATTCCATTTTTAGCGAATTTTGAATGAAATGCGTATTTAGAATTAACCCTTTTAACTTGAAGAGCTCCTTCATTTATAGCTAAATCCATGATTTTTTCAACACCATTTTTGCTTCCAGATATTATAATGCAATGTTCATTATTTTCACTCGCAATTTCAACCTCATTGCAAAAATTACTTTCGATTATTAATTTTTCTACTTCACTACAATTAATGCCAATTGTAACCGCCATTGCCTCTTCATCTCGTACAGAATACCTCGAATATTTATAAACATATAATTGAACCTTTAGGCCATCTTCAAATGTAAGTGCTTCTCCACAAGCTAATGCTGTTATCAGTCCCATACTATATCCTAACAAAATAGATGGAGTAATCCCTGATTGTATATATGTTTTATAAATAATATAATCAATAACATAAATTAAAATGCTATCGGTAAACGTATCACAATATCTGTGGAAAGATAAAGCATATGAATTTTTATCTGTTAAATACCCCCACAAATCCAGCTTAATTACGTCATTTACAATTGAGCAATAATGCTTTAACATTTCTATCTGTTTTTCATTAAGCAAATGGAAAAATTTTATATATTCTGTTCCTACTCCCTGAAACAGAAATGCATTTTTAGTATGTAAAATAACTATCACCACTTTTTCAATTTTACTAATTGATATTATAGATATTTTGGGGTAATGGAAAGTCTTCTATGAATGTCAAACTTCTATCGGTTAAATCATCATTGAAAATCAACCAATTTAAGTTGGTCACAAAACAGCTAAAAATCATAAATTTTCTAGTATAACTATAAAGTTAAATTAGCTCTGGTATTTGACAATTGAATCAAACCATTTTCCTAAAAATATGTAACCGCACTAGATTAAATAAAAATCCAAAAATTCACTGTATTTTCTCAATTATTTCCAAAGGCAAACTAATTAAATGAAAACTGTTCATTAACTTTAATTCAATCCATGCGAGTCTTTTATGTCGATCCACCTTTTTAATATTACTCTCTAAACCCATAAGAGGTCCTTCAGTTATATATATTTTATTTTGCTTTATAATACCTTTTGATGGCTTAACACAGTAGTTTTCATTAAATAGACTGAGCAAAAAACTCTTATCATCATCTCTCATAGCTATTTCAGTTTCAGAATACCTAAGAATGTTCACTATATCACATAAATCACATGCTAAAACATTCATTGTTTTAATAAATTCTTCTCCCAAAATATCAGTTTCAATAAAAATATAACCAGGAAATAACGGTTTAAATTCATTCTTAACTATTCCAGAAATTTTGAAAAAAACCTCTCTTATAGGTAAAAACGGAGCATATATATCAGCATTTAATATTTTTCTTAGATACTGCTCAACCTTATACTCCGTACCTGTCCGCACAAAAAGGACATACCAATACATAATTATTACCTCATTGTTATTTAACAATAAATCAAAGCTTCGCCCTTTCATTTATCTAATTGATAAACTACACAGATAAAATCAAAGTCAAATATATTCCACATCCGCATTTAACGTGCCCCACCAACGATTAATTACCAATGTGTGCCTGAAATTAATTCCCTAAGTCAATTAATATCCTTAAAAGTTTATCGTTTAGTTTTGGAGTTAAAGCTTTATATATAGTCAAATAACAAAAATAAATTCAAACACAAGCCATAATTTGTTACTATATGTAATTAATTTTATTTAGTATGTATATTTGATTTCGTAGTTATTATCAACAAAATATTACATTATTATCTAATATAGCTATATTAACAGCATAATCTGCATTTGTCAACATATATGGATATTATTTCACATATTTTATATCTTTTTTTGCATTTTCAACATTAACCTACGTTTACCATTACCGTCCATATTAATTTTTTCATAAATTGATATTATTTGTCGGTTTGATAATAAAAACTCAGATACTTGACAGTTATCTTTAAGAAATGAAATTTGAAACTTCCTTACTTTTTTCTCTACCAATAATACACAGCTCACAACTCATAAAATTATTTCAATTTGCATAATAAAACTATTTGCAGAGTTATTATACAATACTATTCACCATTCCCTGTAAAGTTTTGAGCCTTTGACCCCATCACATTCGCCTCATGTTCTAATCCCGGATTATCATTCACCTTAACACCTTGCATCTGCATAGTTGGCTGAACTCTTCCCTGTGCCTGCTGTACCACATGCCAGGCTTCGTGTGCAAGGTGCTTCTCCTGACCTATTCCCACATGGATATCCCTTCCCTGTGTATATGCTAATGCTCCCACCTGTGCAGGTTTATCTGAATTGTAATGTACTCTTACATCACTCATATCCATCCCAGAAAGTTTTTCTACCCCAGTCATTAATTTATCTGGCATCCCAGTATTGTTTTCCTTCTTCTGTATAGGCTCAAGCATACCACTTTTAGGCGAGTCTTCCTCTTCTAACTTTGCTTTACGTTGAAGAATTTTGGCATCAAATATATCCATCATCGACTTCCCTCCTATATTTTTCTTAAACTGCACTGAATTGGATTCTGACAACAAAGTATTAGATGCTGCTACAGCATGTTGAACAGACTTACCAGAAGGAGACCTTCGCATTTGCAACTTATTTGCTGTGTTTATCTTGTGGACTTTTTTATCACTCTTTTTACTTTTATCTGCAAACATTTTATTCTCCTTCCTTGATTACAAATATTCTTCTATGTCGTCTAAGATAACCATCTTTCCAATTTTTTTAAGCTCTGTCACAGCAGCTTTTATAATGTGGCCATTCCCTATTGCTTCATTTTTTTCGGCTGCAATAAATGCTGCAGCTAGTGCTATATTTTTTATGTTTCCTCCACTAACCTCAAATTTTTCTGCAATCCAAGGGAAACTAATGTCTTCCTGTAAAGGAGTTTCTTTTG
>JAEWZA010000089.1 GCA_023395575.1 Bacillota bacterium | reverse complement strand
ATTTAAATAAGGAGTATTCCAGACCACTTCTATATCAAGCTTGGGTCTGTTATACTCACCTATTTCATCTGTTTCCTTTATTATGATTTTATCTATTAACATTGAAATGTTTGTATTGGTAAGAGATTTTTTCTGAATTAATTCCTGTAGAATATCTATAGATTTGATTATTTTTTCTTTTTCATACTGACTTGATACTGATAGTTTTACTAATTGGTTAAGCTGGGTTTCAAGTTTATCGAGTTCCTTGTTTGCATCACCTGATAATTCTAGGAATAGTTTATCATTTATAAAACCTTGAGCTAATTGTCTGGAATATCCCTTTATTTCTTCTTCCTTCTTGTGAATCCTTATTCTTATCTGTTCTGATTGCTTCTCATAGTCCTTCTTTTTATTAAGCCTATCTTCAATATTTTTATCAATTTCGTCTAGCCTTAGAGTTGAACTGTAAAGTAACATTTTCATTTGTTGAAGAACTATTTCATCTATATCTTCCTCCATGATTCTATGTCCTGTGCAGAATTGTGATCCAAACTTGTGAAATGTTGAGCAAACATATGTAATGGTAGTTCCTTTTGATTCTGTCTTTCTGCTCCTTGCTACAAAGCCTTTTCCACAATCAAAGCATTTAAGTATTCCAGCATATTTATGTATCTTTTGATTCTTTGCTCTAACCTTCTCTTCCACCCTTCTATCAAACAAGTCCTGCACCATATAAAAATCTTCTTTATTGATTATTGCTGGCATAAAATTTTCATGTATAAATTGTTCATCTTCTGGAACTTTTACTTTTTTGCCTTTCATCTTGGAAACTTTTGTTATGCCACACCTAAGAGTTCCAATATATGCATCATTTCTTAGAACTCTTTTAACGCTAGTAGCATACCACAAATCCTTTTGTGTCCAATTAGGCTTCCAACCAAAGCCAAACTTTTTCATTTTATGTACAGATGGCGTTTCATATCCGTTGTTATTTAGATAATGAGCTATCTTGTTACAGCCATAGCCTTCGAGGTACATTCTGAATATAAGCTTGATGGTATCAGTTACCTCATCATCTATTAGGAGTTTATTCTTATCTTCAGGGTCTTTCATATAACCGTAATGCTGGACTATAACCAGTCCTTCCTTTTGCTTCTGACGGATATTTGCAGTTATTTTTTTACTTAAATCCTTCAAATACATTTCATTATACCAAGCCTTTATTCCGAGCATGGTATCATCATCGCTTTCGCTGTCATAGTTATCGCTTTTAAGCATAAGTCTCACATTTTTATCATCAAGGTAATCAAGGAATAACAAAACCTTTGCATTATGCCTGCCTATTCTTGATAAATCTTTTGCAAATAAAGTATCAACCTTACCATCCTCAATTAGCTCTTTAAGTTTATTCAGCCCTTCTCTCTCAAAGGTATATCCGCTTACATTGTTGTCCTCAAATACTTCTACTAATTCCATTCCGCTCTGCTGTGCAAAATCAAGCACTACTTTTTTCTGTGTTCCAATGCTTTCCTTTTTACCGTCTTCATCTCTAGAAATTCTTACATATCCGTATGCCCTCATAAATTATATAGCCTCCTAGTATTATAGTCATAGCCAATTCTTTACCTTTTCTATAGGTTAGGCTATGCTGTTTTAAGATACTGTGGATTGGTTCATCCCTCCTACCACTTGATGGTTTAAACGAGGCTCCAACCACAGTCTCTTTGTTCATTTGTTAATCAGTTAGATACCGCATGACGGTTTATTTAGAACTAGGCTACAATTGCAAGGAGCCCTGTGGTCCTAAAACAGTATCAAATATATTTCAAAGGAGATCTACTATGATTTACGTAGGAATTGATGTCGCTAAAGATAAGCATGATTGTTTTATCACTAATTCCAATGGTCAAGTGCTCTTCAAAGCATTTACCATTCCAAACAACCGAGATGGTTTTGACGAACTCTATCAGAAAATCGAATCTATTACAGATGATTTAACTAAAGTAAAAGTAGGGCTTGAAGCCACTGGACACTACAGTTATAACATCTTGGGATATCTTATTGATAAAGGTCTAGCCACCTTTGTTATCAACCCGTTACATACCAATCTTTACAGAAAAAGTCTAAGCCTTAGAAAGACGAAAACGGATAAAGTTGATGCCCATACGATTGCTACAATGCTCATGTCTGATGTGAGCTTAAAGTCCTACTCAGACACATGTTATCACAATGAGGAACTGAAGTCACTAACCCGTTATCGTTTTGATAAAGTCAAAGAACGTTCCAAACTGAAAGTATCTATTGCTCGGCTTGTTGTCATACTTTTTCCAGAATTAGAAAAGCTAGTTTCAACAATTCATATGAGTTCTGTATATGCTTTACTTTCTGAATTTCCAAGTGCCTCTTCCATAGCTTCTGCTCATCTAACAAGGCTAACTCATTTGCTTGAAGAAGCTTCTAAAGGACACTATAGCAAAGATACTGCGATTCTTTTTCGTGAAGCTGCCCAAAAATCCATAGGTTCAAACATGCCGGCAAAGTCTCTAGAATTAAGACATACTATTAAACTCATTCAAGAACTTAGTACAGAGATTGATGAAATCGAAGATGAAATCAAATCCATTATAGACAAGATTAATTCCCCAATCCTTACTATCCCTGGAATCAGCTATCGAATGGGCGCCATGATAATTGCAGAAATAGGTGATTTCAGTAGATTTGACTCCCCTGACAAGATACTTGCTTTTGCTGGTTTATCACCATCCACTTATCAATCAGGGCAACTGGATTCATCACATTCTCACATAGAAAAAAGAGGCTCACGCTATCTTCGCTATGCACTGTTTAATGCAACGAAGTTTGTATGTCATTGGGATTCAACCTTTTCCACATATCTTTCAAAAAAACGTGCTGAAGGAAAACACTACAATGTTGCAATAACTCATGCCGCAAAAAAGCTTGTTCGTGTGATTTATCAACTAGAGAAATCAGGGCAACCATATATAAAAGCAGCTTGATTTTTCTGTTAATTATCTCTCCTTTTTTAAGCACCATGTATGATGCTTTATTTGTCATGCAGTTTTCAAGGTTCAAAAACCATTTAGAGTTCTTAGTTAATCTAAAATGTATTTCTACCCTTTACTCAAAAACTAAACTTTTACTTGACTTTCTTTAATAGTTAGTCTCGTTTTTATTGTGGTAACAACCTTTTGGCGTTACTTCTTGGTCAGTCACATGATAAAATGCTATGCCTTACTAATCAAGTCTTTTAGCGTCTTTGAGGTAGTTTATTATTAATTTTTGAAGCACCTGTTCCCACTCTTCTTTTCCTGTGAAAGTATGTGTTACCGATTTAATTCTTGGGTGATTTATATTTTCTTTCATTGAATTTCTCCTTTAAATATAAAAAGAGAACAAGGTTTTATCCCTGTTCCCGTTGGTTGATATAGTTACATTTCTTTTTAGTTTTTGTATTTATTTTTAACTGATATATTTTCGCTATAATTTAGTAAGCTACATTATGCTTTTGAGCCTTATAGACTTTTCAATATATAAATTACTGTTTTGCCTATCTTGTACTCTAAGTGTAATACAATATGGATAACCGTCACCTTTAATACTGCATTGAGTATTGTTTAATACTGTAAATACATACTTAGTATTAGGTGTCGTTCCTGCTATTGTTGAAAAATCAAATTCACCATCTACAGTTGTTCCATTACTACTTCTCTTTATACAGGTATATGTATTTGTTTCATTTGTACATATCTCGGTATCAGGCTGAATGCTTCCATTAAGCTCTAGAGTATATGTTTCCACTACAGGCTCATCAACTACATTTATTATTAAGGTTTTAAATATTTCTATATTTTCCGACCATGTAGCAGTTATCGTACAGCTTCCAAGTGAATGCCCTGTAATCAATCCATTTGCATCAACACTAGCAATATTAGTATTTGATGATGAATAGAGTATCACTCGACTTTGTACAGTTTTATCATTTAATTTCAATGTAGAATTTAATTGAACTGTACCATTCGGATTTATTTGTGTAGTATCCCAATTATATATTGAGAGCGTATAAATATAAGAATAGTAGTTAGCTATTTCAAGCTGAGTATTATCATTTGACGAAATGTAGTCCAAGTCACATATCAGACTAATTAAGCCGTTCCTTGTCTTATCTAGTCCTACTACTTTCCACGCTCTTCCTGTGTTTATACATCTCATATTTATCTCTATTTTATTGGAAGCTTCGTTACTTCTCAGGGATATTTTTATTCTGTTAACAGGTAAAGAAATATATCTGTTTGTGTCTACATCCACCGTTTTGGATTCAATGATGCAGTCAAACCACTTGACGATGCCAGACCAGTTAAATGCCACCTTATACTCGCATTTTCTCATTCTTGCAGTATATGAGTTTTGGTTTTTAACAATCTGGCTTTCAATTATATATTTACTGTTTCTGTATTCAATAATATCTCCTGTTTTTATTTCATATTTGCAGATAATTATTTTTTCTTCATACTCACTAATTTTCTCAATAGCATCAAGCATTACAGCCTTAATGCTAATATCATTAACGAGTATTTCTTCACCTTTTTCAAATAGAAAAAAGTCTATCATTTCATCAATAGTTTTCTCCATTAAACCACCGCCTTGCATTTATAGAGATATATCTCCATGTGGTCGCTCCATTTCTTGATATTGAGAACCTTATACCATTGATTGGATATTTTAAAATATGAGTTTTCATTTATAACATTATCAATATCACAAAATACTCTGTTTGATATTTCAAGTGATAATCCATAATTAAAACTCACAGTTCCCGAATATGGCTGAAAATCGGCATAGATTGTTTTTATGCTTTCTGCTTCAGGAGTGTCATATATTTCAATCTTAGTATCATAAAACATTAGCCTATCACCTTGACTCTAGGTAATGGAAGCTGTAGTTTTATTGACGCTGGGATAGCTCCTTCATATACAACACTTTTTTCCCCCTCAGTTTTTTGTGTTAACCCTTCTGAGTCCCTGTTTTTATACAGATAAACGGCATATTGGGCAACAACATTGTTATAGTTTTCGAGAAGTATATCTACATTGCAGTATCCAGTTATAATGGCGGTTGCTTTTGTAACAAAAATATTCAGAACTCCATCAAGAGAATTATCAGTAGTCTGAATTCCAAGTAAAAGCTTCATTAATTCCAGCATAGACTATTCCTCCGTTTCTACATTACTTTGTTTATCAATTTCTAATGCAATATTTTCTTCCGCTTCTCCAGTTTTATTATCTTGAACTATTCCAAACTCCTTTTCCAATATTGTTTTTATTAATTCGGGCTTTTTGTAGCCTATTCCATTAAAGCCTCTCTCCTTGGCATAGTCCGTTAGTTCCTTATATGTCATGTTCTCAATATCTTCTGGTTTCACTTCAATTTCAACCGTATAGCCATGCTCTTTAAACCACGAAATGAGGTAAGAATCATCTGTAACTCCTACCCCATCTACAAAGTTTATGCTGGCTGATATACCGTTGAATTCCTTATTGTTGCTGTATATCTTCGCCATAGTTACCTCCCATATATCTATAATTTTTCATTACATTAAGATACTTTAATATTTCTGAATACTCCTGCACTCTTAGTTGTCTTTAACGCAACAGCAGCTACCATTTCTACTTCACCACTTTTTACTGCTCCAGCAGTTGAGAAGTCGGGAAGCCATATTTTTACCAAGTCTTGATTTGCAAGTGATACCGCATGGAATCCGTCTAATGAAAGTGTTGCTGCATAGAGATCAGTTAATCCAGTAACAATATCAGTTTCATTTGGCTTCCTTGTATCTACTATTGAAACTACAGGATTATTACTTCCTGCTTTTGCTCCAAGGTCAACAAGTACAATCCCATCATAAGCATCAACAGTTCTTCCGAAAGCATCTTCACTCTGAGTAAGGTATCCTGCTCTTCTTGCTACAGCTTTAATTTTAGTTATCAGCTTTGAGTTTCCTCCAAGGAATGAAGGCTTTCCATCAAGGTTTGAGAGAAATTCATCAATCAAATCAAGGAACTGTTTGTAATTGGTATCTACTGCCGATGAAGTTGACAAGTCAATTGAGGATGCAGAATTAAATTCTGTACTTGAACCTGTGATAGCCTTATTCAAACCATCAAAGGAATTAGCATCTACCGCAGAATCTCCGTTTATAATTGTGTCATGGAATAGTGCCTTTGCAGCTTTTACCTTTTGCTGAACCTGAAGGTTTACTTCATCTACCAAACCACCTGTACTCGCTATAATTCTGTCAATTTGGAATGAACCACCGAATGGCTTTAACTCAGTGGTATATCTTTGCTTTGTTACTTCCTGTGGAATATATTCAGCATTAATTTCTCTGAATGCTGCTGTCGGCTGTGTGATAAGTCTAGTGTAACCATATGTAAGGGTTGCACCGTTAGTACCTGGAGTTACTGCATCATCAAATGTGATATTGTCCAATATGAATGAACTCTTTCTGAACTCATCTATAACCCCTGCTTGAATATCGTCCTGTGTGTTTAATTTTGCTTGTGCTAATGTAATCATAAAATCAATCTCCTTTTTTATTTGTTATTATTGGAATAATAGTTCTTTAATGCATCATTTAAATTCTTAGGTTGATTGCCTTGACCACAGTTATTGGGCGGAGTATATCCGTTTGATTTTAGTCTTTCCTCTACAGCAGTCTGTACCGATGCTCCGAATATTTCTTCAAACCTTCCTATATTTGAAACAGTTGCTTCTTCATCATCTGCAATAACTAAATCAATAATCTTATTAATTGGGAGCTTCTTTTCAGTAGCAAGAGTAAGAGCCTTATTCTTTAAGACCTCTCTTTGCTTCTCCTGCTCCATCTTCTGAATCTTGTCATTAAGCTCACGAAGTTGTTTCTTTTCATCAGTTTCATCTGGATAAAGTTCCTTGATTCTTTTATCAATTTCCTTTTGCAGATTATTTGATTTCCAAGTATCAAGTCCTTTACTCAAATGTTTATCCCTTTCAGAATCCAGCCATCTCTTGCCCTCCTCATTTTCACCTAGAAATTTCTGCACCCCTTCAACGCTCACCAAGCCCTGAAGATATGATTTCACCTCATCGCTAGTTTTGTTCTCTTCAATGTACTTCTTTACTTCTTCAAATGTCATAGTATTTACTCCTCTCGTTAGCACATCTGACCTTTTGCCCAGATACGCAATATGTTAATTGATATACAAAAAGAGCAGTTTAACGTCGTGCTCAGGACGGTTTGTTTCTACAGATTTATTTACAGTAAAATATTTAGTTGTCACGCTTTAGAAAGCTAAAAGTATAGTGGGTAAAACAAACATACCTTAACCTAGTTTTTGCATTTTGAAACCATTGATATAAGCCTTCAAGTAGGTCTAACGGTTAACAGTATGCTCTTTTTGCTATAGAAAATTAAGATTTTATAATTCTAAGTTTGCTCGTTATATAAGCAGATTGCGACCAATAAATACTGCATACCCTTTGCCAAATATGCAGTGCCCATCAGCTCTTTTTTTATAAAAAATGCGAATTAATATAATTCTATTTTCGTTGTTCTTTTATTGCATTTATTATTGCTACTGTGCAAACAACAACAATGGAAGCAAGAAATAAAATTGTAAAAATAATCGTATTTGAATAGGTGAGAAAAGTTCCATGGCTTACTGTTTCTGCTCCTTGTGCAAAAGATAAATTCCTGAAGATTTCTGTAATGATTACGCCTAATATAAACGTACCTATTCCGTAAAAAAAAGCGGCTAATTTTTTCATTATGTATCACTCCTCTTTATAATTTAGACATAAAATAAAACTGATATGAAACATAATACTATTTTACCGTCTATTACTATTAAATGGAATATCAATGTACAATATAAACATACTGCGAGCATAATTTTTGTACATGTTAATCATTAGAAACTTAAAAAACGGAGTAGTAATATAAACATACCTTAACCCCACATTTGCAATTTAAAACACCTGATATATACGGCTTTGAGCCACCTCTAACGGTTAACATTACGTCGTTTTATTTCTCTTTTTCTTCATTGATAACCTCGCCTGCTCTCTTTTAATTACCTTTCTGCATTTTTCACAATAAATCTGTCTATTTGAACCAGCTTCGAAATATGAATTGCATCTATTGCATTTTACATTTGTTTTGACTGACTTATTTTTAGAAACTTCCATCTGTCGTTCCAGCCTGTATTCACGC
>JAEWZA010000044.1 GCA_023395575.1 Bacillota bacterium | reverse complement strand
CATTATAGATAGCACCTCCTAGATTAGTGGCGACATTATTTCTGAAAATAATATCACCACCTTGGGCATATAGGTTTGTTGCTGAAGCATAATTGTAAATAGCACCACCATCAACTGTTGCTTCATTATTTCTGAAGTTTATGTCTCCTGAGGTTGCTCTTAAATTAATTTCGCCAAAATTGTTATATAAAGCGCCGCCTCTTGTCGCCTTGTTTCCACCAAAAGTTATGCCACTTTCATCTGCTGTAATATTTATTGTTCCTGAGTTTGTGTATATAGCTCCGCCGCCATTTAAATTTGGTGCATTGTCAATATTTGCAATATTTCCATAAAAATTAGTATTTCCATTTATGCTTACATTTGAAGCACTATTATAAATCGCACCACCACCTTGGTAATTTCCGGTGGCATTTGCTATGTTTCCGCCAGAATAAACATAAGGGTCAGCATCAGTCCCAGAACCCCTTACTGCACCAAAAATGGCATTAGTTATGATTGTATTACCGGATGTAAAAATAGCACCGCCACTTGTAGATGAATTACTCTGAAAAACTATTCTATCACTTCCCGAAGCTATAGCCCTTAGAGTCCCACTGTTGTTATAGATAGCTCCACCACCACTTGGTACAAGTGCAGTATCTGAAATAAGAGCTTTGTTATCAAAGAAATTTGTGTTACCGCTGATGTCTATAACGCCAGTACTATTAAAAATAGCGCCGCCGCCTTGCCAACCACCGCTTGTTGTTACAGTATTTCCTTTTGAATATATATAAGGATCCTCTGAAGTCCCTAGACCTATTCTTTGCCCGAATATTGAACCGTTTATCGTTAACTTATTGGAATTGTATATAGCCCCACCATTAATAGACGAATTTTCTGTAAAAGTAACCCCATTTGATAAAGTATTTAATGTTAGCTCTCCTGAACTATAAATAGCTCCGCCATATCCACTTGCTTGATTTGATGAAAATACAGAATCTTGAATTTCTGTCTTTGCAGAAGCTGCATTATAAATAGCGCCCCCGTCCCAGGCAGAATTACCAGAATAATTTCCTCCGGAAATATCTAATATGGCCTCATTATAAATAGCACCCCCAGCAGCATAAGAGGGATTGGAATTATGTGTTGCCACATTGGAAACAAAATTGGTATTTGTTATATCTGTCGTTGAAGCAGAAGCCAAATATAAGCCTCCACCTCTTTCTGCTTCGTTTTTATTAAAACTTCCACCATTTAAAATTAAATTACCATCGTTATATATTCCGCTTCCTTGCTTTGCAGTGTTCTTATCTGCCGGTAAAACTCCACCAAAATCTGTATCTGCAACTGTTAACTTACCCAAATTATAAATAGCTCCGCCATATCCACTTGCTTGATTTGATTTATATACGGCATCTTGAATTTCTGTTTCTGCAGAAGCTGTATTATAAATAGCGCCCCCGTCCCAGGCAGAATTACCAGAATAATTTCCTCCGGAAATATCTAATATGGCCTCATTATAAATGGTTCCACCGCTAGCATTCGCATGGTTTGAGCTAAAATCAGAATTTGTGACTGTTAATGAGCCTTGGTTGTATATTGCTCCACCATGACCATTTGAAGTATTTGTATCAAAGTTTGAATTTTCGATATTTGCTGTTGACGTACCTGTTAAGTATATTGCACCTGCATTCCAGGCAGAATTAAGTGAGTATGTTCCTCCTAATATCCCCAACACTGAAGTATTATAGATAGCTCCTCCACTTGAAGATGCTTGATTAGAAGTAAAATCAGTTGAATTTACTGTCAACGAGCCCTGATTGTATATTGCAGCACCATTGCCGCCTCCAATATTACTGTTAAATACTGAATTGTCTATATTTGTAGTAGAGGTATTTAATAAAAACAGAGCCCCACCATCCCAAGCCGAACTATCCGAGTAGCTTCCTCTTATAATATTTAGTTTGTTCTGGTTGTATAATATGCCTCCCTGATAAGCCTGTCCCCTTAAAAAATTAGCATCAGAAATAGTTAAATCAACGGTATTGTTTAATATTTGATAAGAAGTTCCCCCATCAATGTTGTAATGGTTACCATTGATAATGATTGTACCTACAGGTGAAATTGTTCCTTCTGTATTAATATTGGACTCAATAATAACTGATTCACCAGACTCAGTCTTAGATTTTAAATCCGTCAAATTATTAACACTCACATCAGCATATACATTGTTATTCGAACACAACAATACAATTATTATTCCTGCAATGTATTTCATCCCTTTGAGTGGAGTCATTATTATATTCAACCAGATACTTAACCAATATTATTATAATAATACCCTCAATCTCTATATCTATAACCATCTATTAATATGAAATTGTAGCAATTAGTCACGATATCAAATAAATGCAATGATAATAAAAATTATTATTATATTTACAATCTTAACAAGAAATATAGATTTATTAAGCTGTAATTTATTAGCAAAAAAGCAATTTTCTATTAAAATAAGTTTTTATAAAGAAAAGAGGAAACAAAATCTATGGGGCTAAATCTTACAAAAATACTTGCAGGTGTTGGAGAATGCGCACAAAACTCTTCAAAAACAGCTGCCAAAGCGGTAAAAAAAGCAGCTGCTCAAGTAGATAACCGAGCAACTTTCCCTCGAATAAGCGGAGAAAAACTACAAGAAGCATATATGGCAAACAAAGGCATCAAAATAGTGCAAAGCAATGTTGACGCTGTTTATAAAAAATTAAGACCCAGGATAATAAAGCCAAAATTTCACCCTAATTGGGAAATAGTTGATGTGAAAACATCAGCATTCGAAAAATTATTTGAATCATCCAATCCTTCTCAATACATAGGTAAACCAGGACATATACAGGTTCCTAAAAGATATGAGCGCCTGAAAGAATTATTTGCTTCAACTCAAGATATTGAAGCCCCTGAAGTTTATGTTCAGATGGAAAAAGGATTGCCTATTATTAAATTCGATGATGGTAGACACAGATATGCGGTAATGCGCGATATGGGCTTAAAAACCATACCTGTTGCTATGGATAAAGATTCAATAAGGATTGCAAAAAAAGCAGGGTTGATATAAAGAGCTAACCAGCTATTTTTGTCACAGAGCCTGTTATGACTCTCCAGTTGCCGTTCATATTTTCCCATACTCTTAAATAACGGTACATGCCTGAGATATCAAAATCTCCAAAGGTACCAGAAATAGCCATTTTAACTGTTACAACAACAAAAGAGCCGAAATCATTTATGACTTGTTCTGTCGGGTTTAGTTCTTGTATTTTCTGGATTTTACTCCTGTGAGCATCTAAATCCATCTGTTTTGAAGCAACACTTCCATCTGGACCTATAAAAACAAGAGAATCATCGATTAACTCATCAAGTTTTTTAACGTCACTAGCCAGCATAGCCTGCCTTAGGTCTTCTTCGAGTTTTATTATTTCTTGCTGCATAAAATTCTCACATATTTTACATTAGACTAATTATAATGAATATTTTTAATTAATCTACCCGTTATACAAATATGTAAAATCAACAAATCCGTAAAGGTCAGAAATCTTTCTAGTATTTTTTTACTGCTCAGTAAGGTCTTTAATAAGAAAAGGCATTTTGCAAAACAATTATTAATAAAAGTTAATGAATATGATTTTAAACTCAAGATAATTTAATTTTAGGTCGATTAATACATCAGATTATGACCGAAGGAAAACTTTATGGAAATAAATTTGAACATTAACTCTTCATTGAAGAAAATGCTCTCAGGTCTTAATAGTGACGAAGTCAACAAGATTATTGCAGATAGCATAATAACTGAAGCTGAACTGGATAAGTTATCAAAGTCAAAAGATGTTGATCGCAATGTTGTCCTATGCGCAAAAGCAATAGCTCAAAATGGCACCTCTGATGCCTCTAAAAACAATGAGCTTTGCAATTCTTTAAAAGATTTCTTTGCAAATCCAAACGTACAGAAAATAATAGATTCAAGCGGAGATGGCAGTATCGATGATAAAGAATTATCAACTTACTTCTCATCTATAAAAGGCCTTGATAAAAATAGTAGCTCTCTTTCAGTAAGTGATTTAAATCTTGCTTTATCAAGTTTAAATCCTCTTACAACCCCTCCAGCTGGCCCGGATTCAAGTGATGATGGCGGTGACAAAAAATTAAAGGAAAAACTTGTAGAGGCAGGTAAAAATCTCGACACAGCTTGGGGA
>JAEWZA010000012.1 GCA_023395575.1 Bacillota bacterium | reverse complement strand
TCCTTCTGTGGAAACTCCATATCCGGATTGGCTATCAAGGCATACTTATAACCTTTCTGTGCGGCATAGCGCAAACCGATATTGTTTCCGGCATTGTAGCCACGGTTTTCGTGATTTTCAATTAGTGTACACTGTTGCTTGCTACACAGCTTACGTAAAGTCTTAACATCGTCTTCACGGGAACAGTTATCCACTACTACAATTTCTACCTCCACTTCCTTTTGTTGTTTCAGGAAGGAGATGCACTTTGAGCAATCAGTGGAACTGTTGTAGTTTAATATGATTATAGGTATAGTCATCTTTTTTATTTTAGAATCTAATAATGATTTAGGACCTGCTGTTTTTTGATGATATTTTTAAATATTTATCTTAGAGACTATCGCGTCAATATCGGTAGGTCTCGTATTGAAAAATAAATGATTGAGGTTTTATCATATTGTTAAACTTCTTAATTCAGATAAACTTTTTGGCATATCTACCAACGATGAGAAACAATCTATGAAAGAGTGCATCTCATCTTGGATATATGCACCATACATATTAATATCTAATAAATTGAGTATAGATATTGCCTTTATTTTGAATAATAACTTAGCTGTAATTAATACCGTAGACGAAAAACTAATAATAGCTTTTATATTAGAATTAGAGACTAATATGCTTTCTACAGAACAAGGAATATCAATAAATTCACATCCCAACGAGGCATACCTTATTCTATAGTCAATCTCTCTTGGGTGCGGCTTTAAAAAGATTTTTACCCCTTGCTTATGTAGTTCTTCTACAATCTTTTCTAATGTGTTCACATCACTATTACCTTTTATCTCACTCTTCAAATAAGCCATTGTGCATAATATAACAGCACCATTCAAATTGGGGAGACCATTGCCTATTTTTTTCTTACTTTCAAATTCAGAAACGGTATCCCTATAGAGAGAGGTAGCGATTACATTCTCATGAAAATTTCCTGAAGTTATTTTTAATAAATTTAAATTGATCCAATTTGTGTGATGTTCAAATCGTTGTTGTAGGATTTTGTCAAAGGACTGAAATAGAAATGAAGCTAGTAAGCTAAGTCTCTTTTTATTCTTTGCATTCACTGTCCAAATATGCTTAAAGGTATTTACAGCTGGGAAATAAGTCGAAAGACCTTCTTCAACTTTCATCAAGCGGAAAGAATGGGACTTATGTAGATGTGAGTGAAGACAAATGAATAAATCTAAATCCAAATGCCAAGGGGATGCTATAAAAACAAGATGTTTGTCCACATAATCTTGATTATTGTATCTTGCCGTAGCTTGAAATCTGTTGAATTGTTTATTCAACAAATACAAAGGCTGTGTATTGAATATTGCTGCTAATTGATAGAACTCGCAACAATCATTGACAAAATTCTGCTCATCTAAAATATAATAAATCTTGCCTTCTTTTAACGCAGGCTTAATAAAAACTAAACCTTTAACAGTCCTTCCTTGAGACCTAATGTACTTAATGGCACAATCAATGCCGTGAGCATGCCACGGAGTAACAGCAGTACCAATAAAGTTGATGCCGTTACATTCTACCAACGAAGGTATTTGGTCTATTGTTATTTGACGCATATTCATTATGAAAGAATCATTTCAGCAAATTCTCTGACACAGCCTTCACCTCCTTTTTTCTTCATTAAGTGAATGCCTTGAATTTCGATTATAGATGGCATTGAGTCGGCCGGACAAGCTTTCACTCTCACTGCACTTAGTAACTCTTTACAATTAACATCATCACCAATATAGGCAACCTCGTTTAGAGTAATATTAAGTTGCGCACATAAATCCTGTGCCGCAGCTAATTTGCCTCCATCCCGCTTACCTTGAACTAAATAGTCAACTTTCAGCTTTTTTGCCCGATTCTCAACAATTTTTGTATTTTCACTTGTGATGATGCCAGTCTTTATTCCTGCTTCTTGTAGAAGTTGTAACCCCATACCATCACGAGTATTGAACTTTTTGAGTTCTTCACTACTCTCTCCATAATACATTCCACCATCGGTTAATGTACCATCAACATCAGTAAGAAATAACTTAATCTGTGAAAAGGATTCTTTATGTTTGGAAAGCACATGTTTACGCATAAGATTTTCCAATATCATCCAATCGTCAGGCTCATCAATCTCCGTGGCTGTATATTCCGGCATCTCATAGACTCCAATATGACCACTCAAACGATTGCTACTTTCAAGAATATTTTTAATTGTATTGATATAGAATGCGCCATTTTCCATCAGCATTCCGGTAAAATTCTGACGACGTGGACGATTCCGATAATCATAATTCATACTAGTACCATCTTCATACCAAAAGAAACGGTAGCTTCGCACACAAGTAAGCATAGAATCAAACTCACCTTTAGAATACTGAGTAAGTGCCTCTGTAAAATGTGATGTTTCTGTTAAAGGTGAAGTAGCTTGAACTAACATAAAGATGCAATTCTCTTCAAGGTTTGCTTGGTGAATATATTCAAGCATGACACTCTCTGTACTTGCTGTATCACAAGCATTTTCAGCAGAGCGATGGTAGATAACTGTTTTTTTGTAAGATTGTGCTAACACTGTTTCCTCAATTTCTGCATTATCCGTAGCCACAATAATCTTGTCTACAGCCGAGCAGCTTTCAAGAGCTTCTATGCTCCAGCAAACTAAAGGTTTACCACAAAATGGCTTTATATTTTTTAGAGGAATAGATTTACTTCCTCCTCTGACAGGAATAAATGCTATTGTTCCCATTTTAACAATAATTTATTAATTGGAGTTGTAATACTTGTATATAGAGTGACAAAAAAATGCCGACTTAAAAAATAAGATACTAGAATTGAAACAGTAGGTAAGCACTCAATTTAGGGCATACCCCTTTGTAAGGGCACTTTTCAGTGCCCTAAACCGAGTTTTGTTAATTAATTAGTTTTGAATTTAACATTGGCTGGTAGCCAAAGTGATTTTGTCAGGAACC
>JAEWZA010000007.1 GCA_023395575.1 Bacillota bacterium | reverse complement strand
GTGAGAATATATAGCCACGATGAAATACCGCTAATGTAATAAAATTTTTCTAAAATCTAGGTATTATAACGTGGCAAGAAAAGTATATTATTGAAAAAATTAAAAATTCAGCAACCCGTGATTGTTAATAATAGAGATGATGCTGGGTTTAAATAGAAAGGTGCGTAAATGATTAGAGATAATATTTTTATTAAGGGTGCTCGTGAGCATAATCTCAAAAATGTTGACATTGAACTGCCAAGAGACAAATTTATTGTAATTACCGGATTAAGTGGTTCAGGAAAATCTTCCTTAGCATTTGATACAATTTATGCTGAAGGTCAGAGACGATATGTTGAGTCCTTATCATCATATGCCAGACAATTTTTAGGACAAATGGAGAAGCCAGACATAGATTATATAGATGGTCTATCACCTGCAATAGCTATTGATCAAAAAACCACAAGCAGAAATCCACGTTCAACTGTAGGAACAGTTACAGAAATACATGATTACCTAAGGTTGTTGTATGCCAGAATTGGAATACCCCATTGTCCAAAATGCGGCAAGGAAATTGCTCAGCAGACTGTGGATCAAATGGTTGACCAGATAATGGCTTTTGACGAGGATACCAGAATACAACTGCTTGCGCCGGTTGTTAGAGGTAGAAAAGGTGAATTTCATAAATTAATTGAGGATGCAAAAAAAGGTGGCTTTGTTAGATTAAGAGTTGATGGTCAGGTAATAGACATTAATGATGATATAGTTTTGGACAAAAATAAAAAGCATAATATAGAGATTGTGGTTGATAGACTTATTATTCGAAAGGATATTCAAAAGAGGCTGGTTGATTCTCTTGAAACAGTTTTGCAGCTAAGCGGTGGAATAGTAATTATAGATGTTATTGGAAAAGAAGAAATACTTTTAAGTCAGAATTTTGCTTGCAGTGATTGTGGTATTAGTATAGAAGAACTTACTCCGAGGATGTTTTCCTTCAACAACCCATTTGGAGCATGTCCTACATGTACAGGCCTTGGAAATTTACTTAAAATTGATCCAGACTTAGTGATTCCGGATAGATCCTTATCACTTGTTGAAGGAGCCATTGCAGTATCAGGCTGGAATGTAGAAAGCGAAGATGCATATACAAGGATGATGTTTAATGCTCTTGCTAAGCATTATAAATTTAAATTAGATGTTCCTTTCCATAAGCTACCTGCCGAAGTCATTGACATTATTTTATATGGTACAAAGGGCGAAAAGATAAAGGTTGATTATGAACGTGAGTATGGTAGCGGCTCTTACATGGCGGCTTTTGAAGGTGTAATAAATGTGACGGAAAGGCGATATAGGGAATCAAATTCTGAAGGTATGAAGCAATATTATGAACAATTTATGAGCAACAATCCATGTCCAGACTGCAAGGGAGCAAGGCTAAAGCCAGAAAGCCGTGCGGTTACTGTATGTGACAAGAATATCCATGAATTGTCTATTATGTCTATTGAAGATATCAGAAAATTTTTTATTAATATAAATTTAAGTGATAGGCACTTAATGATTGCAAATCAGATTCTGAAAGAAATTAATGCTAGAATAGGCTTTCTTATGGATGTTGGTTTAAGCTATCTTACATTATCAAGAACTGCTGGAACCCTTTCAGGCGGTGAAGCTCAGCGAATTAGGCTTGCTACTCAAATAGGTTCTGGATTAATGGGTGTTTTATACATTTTAGATGAGCCTAGTATTGGTTTACATCAGAGGGATAACGACAAGTTACTAAGTACTCTTACAAGATTAAGAGATCTGGGAAATACCTTGATTGTCGTGGAACATGATGAAGAGACAATGCATGCGGCTGATCATATTATTGATATGGGTCCTGGTGCAGGAGTTCATGGAGGAAATGTTGTTGCTGAAGGTCCATTAGATCAAATTCTTAAAAATGAAGCTTCTATTACAGGACAATATCTTAGTGGAAGAAGGAAAATAGTTGTTCCCAAGGAGAGAAGAAAACCAAATGGTAAATGGCTGGAGATTTTAGGAGCCAGAGCTAATAATCTTAAAAATATTAATACAAAAATTCCTTTAGGGGTTATGACTGCAATTACAGGAGTATCTGGGTCAGGCAAAAGTACTCTTATTAATGAAATTCTGCATAAAAGCTTGGCTAGTCAGTTAAATAGAGCAAAGACAAGACCTGCTGATCATGATGCTATAAATGGAGTAAATTATTTAGATAAGGTTATCAATATCGATCAATCTCCAATAGGTAAAACTCCTAGATCTAATCCTGCAACCTATACAGGAGTTTATGACCTGATTAGAGAGGTTTATGCTTCAACAACTGAAGCAAAAATGAAGGGCTATAAAGTAGGAAGATTTAGTTTTAATGTTAAGGGCGGTAGATGTGAGGCTTGTAGTGGTGATGGCATAATAAAAATAGAAATGCATTTCCTGCCGGATATTTATGTGCCCTGTGAGGTTTGTAAGGGCAAACGCTACAATAGGGAAACATTAGAGGTTAAATACAAAGGTAAAAGTATATCAGATGTTTTAGATATGACTATTGAGGATGCATTAGAGTTCTTCAAAAATATACCTAGAATACAAAACAAACTGCAAACGCTGTTTGATGTGGGACTTGGATATGTAAAAGTAGGACAGCCTTCAAATACCCTATCAGGTGGAGAAGCACAAAGAGTTAAGCTTGCTACTGAACTTTCAAAGAGAAGCACAGGAAAAACATTATATATTCTTGACGAGCCTACTACAGGCTTACACATTGCAGATGTGCATAGATTAATAGATATTTTGCAAAGGCTTGTAGATGCTGGTAATTCTATGGTTATAATTGAGCATAATTTAGATGTAATAAAAACTGCTGACTACATTATTGATTTAGGACCAGAGGGAGGAGATAAAGGTGGAACTATTGTCGCTGAGGGTACTCCGGAGTATGTGGCACAAGTGGAAGAATCCTATACTGGACAATATCTGAGAAAGCTATTAGGTAAAAATTAATTTTTTTATGCTTTGTTTGGTTAAAATAAGCTTTGTTAATTTTACGTTAAGTATATTTAATTATTTGTAAAGTATGTTGTAATAAAACAAACAATGCCTTATTATGGTGAAGTAATTCTCCAATTTTATAGAAGGAAGGTATTGTTAATGTTTAGACCAACATCAAAAGAAGAACGTTTTTTTGATTATTTTATTGAGACAAGTGAGATTATTTGCAAAGCAGCTAGTCTTCTCGACGACTTAACAAACAACTATGTAAATGTTAATGAAAAAATCAAAAGTATCGAAGATACAGAACATGCTTGCGATACAATCGTACACAAAATATTAAATGAACTAAACAAAGCATTTATTACACCTATTGACAGAGAAGATATCTATTTAATTGCAAGAGAGCTGGATAACATTACTGACGATATTGAAGCAGCAGCCCAGAGATTTAGCATGTACAATGTACAGAAAGTCAGACCTGAGGCTATTGTTCTTTCTAAATTGATAGTTAATGCAACAAATGAACTAAAAAATGTAATATTAGAAATGAAAAACATGAAGAAGAGCAAGAGTCTTGAAAAAAAGATAATCGAAGTTAATAATATTGAAGACGAAGCAGATACTGCTTTTAGAGATGCTATGACAAACCTGTTCTTAACTGAAAAGGACGCAATTGAAGTAATAAAATGGAAAGAAATAATTGACTTTTTTGAAAATACAATTGATGCTTGTGAAGATGTTGCAAATATAATAGAAGGGGTTGTTATGAAGCATGCTTAGTGTTTCTTTGATATGTGTTGTTGTATTGGCTCTAGCATTTGACTTTATAAATGGCTTCCATGATACTGCTAATTCTATTGCCACATCTGTTTCTACTAGAGTTTTATCACCTAGACAAGCTATTCTTATGTCTGCCTCACTAAATCTAGTGGGAGCACTAATGAGCAGCAAAGTAGCACAGACTATATCAAAGGGGTTAGTAGATAACTCAATGATAAAGGTGCAATATGTAATTATTGCTACATTAATTGCTGCTATTATTTGGAATTTAATAACTTGGTATATTGCTATTCCAAGTAGTTCCTCACATGCACTTATAGGAGCTCTTATTGGTTCTTCAATTGCATATGCGGGCGGATTGAGTATAGTAAAATGGGAAGGTGTATTCCAAAAAGTAATAATTCCACTAGTTTCATCTCCAATACTTGGGTTTGCTATGGGCTTTTTATTTATGAAGCTGTTGTTTAAAATTCTTAGACCTTATTCTCAAAGATTTGTTAATAAATATTTTTCTAAACTTCAAATACTTTCAGCTGCATTTATGGCATACTCTCATGGCAAGAATGATGCTCAAAAGTCAATGGGCATTATAACGCTTGCTTTAGTTGGTGCAAATATTGTTGAACCAGATAGTGATGTTCCTTTTTGGGTTATGATGTCTTGTGCAATTGCCATGGCACTAGGAACTTCACTTGGAGGATGGAAGATTATTAAAACAATGGGTGTTAATATGATAAGACTTCAGCCAATTGGTGGTTTTGCTGCAGAAACTGGAGCTGCTATAGTTATTGAAACAATGTCTGCAATTGGTGCCCCTGTTAGTACTACTCAGGTTATTTCTACTTCTATAATGGGTGTTGGAGCATCTAAAAGAGTTTCAGCTGTTAGATGGACACTATGCAGAAATATTGTTTATGCATGGATATTTACTATTCCTGTTACTGCACTTCTAGGCGCTTTTATTACTATGATATTTAAATTTTTAGTGTAGTTGCAATTTATATTTTTTATAAAGAATTTTTAAAATTAAAAGAAACATGAATATATTTAATTAGCTTAGCTATATAATATATTCATGTTTTTATTTATAAATTATTTAACTTTTCCAGTTGATTTGTAGGTGTTAAAACTTATCAAATGAAAAGCTAATTAGTTAAATTAAATAATTTGGTTTACTTGGTAACCACCATTAGTAAATTTAAGTATGGATGGACTTTTCATTCGAAAGTTGAGTGATTGACTTTTTATTTTCAGAGTATAAAGTTATTGATATTTTAATTGTTAATTCTATGTTAACTTTGTTGTAAAAAAATTTACATTGTTCTATGATGAGAAAGTAAATTTTGTTTTATATTATAGAAAGAAGGTATTGTTAATGTTTAGACCAACATCTAAGGAAGAACGTTTTTTTGATTATTTTATTGAAACAAGTGAGATTATTTGTAAGGCAGCTGGCCTTCTATATGATTTAACTAACAATTATGTTAATGTTAATGAAAAAATCAAGAGCATTGAAGATGCAGAGCACGCTTGCGATACTATTGTACACAAAATTTTAAACGAACTAAATAAAGCATTTATTACTCCTATTGACAGAGAAGATATTTACTTAATTGCAAGAGAGTTAGATAATATTACAGATGATATTGAAGCAGCAGCCCAGAGATTTGGTATGTACAATGTACAGAAAGTCAGACCTGAGGCTGTTGTTCTTTCCAAATTAATAGTTAATGCAACAAATGAACTAAAAAATGTAATTATAGAAATGAAGAATATGAAGAAGAGCAAAAGTCTACAGGAAAAAATAATTGAAGTAAATAACATCGAAGATGAGGCAGATACTGCATTTAGAGATGCTATGACAAATTTGTTCTTATCTGAAAAGGATGCAGTAGAAGTGATAAAATGGAAAGAAATCATTGATTTTTTTGAAAATACCATTGATGCATGCGAAGATGTAGCTAATATAATAGAAGGAGTTGTTAT
>JAEWZA010000395.1 GCA_023395575.1 Bacillota bacterium | reverse complement strand
CTACAGATATGTCAAGGCTTATGGTCTCTAAACTTATTTTCAGCGAAAGAAATGTATCCTCTGGCATATTTATATATAGCAAGATGAAAGGAATAAACAGACCATAGAACAGCCCCGAAAACAATTCACCAAGCGGCTGTCTGGATATTGGTACAGGCCCAAAGGTGTAAAAAATGCCACAGGTAAAGCAAATTGCTCCTAAAATAAAAATAATTATGTCTGTCCTATACGCCAAATATAATCCTAGAGCTGTACTAAGCCCTAATAATATAAAAATTATGTTCTTAGCGGTTTTTCTTGTGTATACCAGTACCTGCTGGTTGGTTTTTGTATCAATATAATTATTAATTGCAGTTGTCGTTAAATCAAAAATAAACATAGCTGCGAAAAACACCAAAGTAAGCTCTAAGTTTATGCTTTGCTTTATATAGAAAAGGTAAGCCATGGTCATTAAAAATGCAAATGTACTGGTTATTTTAGTTCTTATTTCAATATAATCAAAAAATTTGTTTATCATGTAATTATCCCAATCCTAAGTTAACCCACAGGCTTTATCTAAAATAGAAATCAACTTTATTCTTTTATCTGATGTAATAGAAAGTTCATTAATTATTTTCATTGACTTTTTATAATATTTCCTGGAAATTAATCGTGTATAGTCTAATCCACCGCTACTAGCAACAGCAGAATTAATATCCTCTCTTGTCAATTGCTTATTGCTTGCTTTCATCTTTAAATCAGGCAGATTTTTGAAAGCATGTATCAGCGGAAGTGTTATTACTCCCTGTTCAAAATCAGATTGAACAGGCTTTTTTGCTATGTTCTCCGTTGTTTCAAAATCAATGCAATCATCTGTCATCTGAAAAATCATGCCGATATATCGTCCTAATTTAGCATATTTCGATATGGTCATATCATCCTTCTCACATAAAATGGCTCCAGCATGAAAAGATGCTTCAAATAGGGCAGCCGTTTTACCTGAAATGATTTTCAAGTATTTATAAACTGATAAGTCTAAAAAACCATTATTGATATGTTGATTTAACTCACCAAGACAAACTTTTCTCATATAGTCAGGTACTATTAAATTCATATACTCTTTTTTGTCTGGTATCTCTGCAACAATCTTCAGTGCAGAACAAAGCAAATAATCACCACAAATAACAGCTGTTCTCTTACCATACTTTTTTTGGAGTGTCGACTTTCCCCTTCTTGTGCTTGCATTGTCAATAACATCATCATGAACCAGTGTTGCTAAATGTACTATTTCAATAGCTGCCGCAAAATTTATTGCATGAGGATGGATTAATCCATCCTCATTTTGTGAACAGATAAGCAAAGCTGCTGCACGAATATATTTACCGCTTGAGGCTGCCAGATGCTGCGTGTATTGACGAATAATGATAGGCGCTGAGAGTAGCTCCCTATTTACTTTTTCCTTAACCAAATCTAAAGCCTTATCATTTTCTATAAAATTGGTTTCTTCCTGGAGTTTCGTATTTTCTCTAATCATTATAAATATACAACCTTCTTACAAAAGGTAATCTTCTCCATAAATTTTTTAAATATGGCATTGCATAATAGTCAAGTCCAAAGGTTCTTCCAGCTCCTATTAGCACTGCAATTCCTGCAAATATCATCCAGAAGGTTGATAAATAAAGACCTGTAGTGCAAACGAACATTCCCTGAAGCACCAATGAAAATGCTGATGATGGAGTTGTAAACAATCCTCCTATTAATGCAAGACCAATTAAAATTTCTGCTATTACAATAAAAGCTTGCATAAAAATCTGAACACCATCGTATGGCAAAATCAATTCATTAGTAAACCAATTCATAAGCGGCACATCAACTTTAAAAGCATAATCGCCTATAACAGATTTTGATAGTTCCTTGCCACTAACAAAAATCAAACGGAATAGACCTAAGAAATCAAAATTCAAAATAGTTGTTCCAACACTTGCTGCCACCTCTTGACCAACCTCACCCGTTGCTGAGCTGACAGCTTCAGTTGCTGCCTGTACTGCTGTTGCTCCACTGGTTCCTTCAAGCGCTCCGGTTGAACCGTATAAAATACTGTTATACCATGATTCAGCACCACCAAAGAAGCCTGTCAATTTAGGTGACACAAACCATCCTTCAATAACTTTCATAATTCCTTCAAACAGCCACACAGCACCTAGCCAAACTCTAATTGGTACCAATAGAAAACTAGGAGTTCTATTTGAGAAATGTCCACCTACAAAACTTCTACAGTTTCGTATAGTAAAGAATTCATGTTTCAAATAGCTGAAAACCTTGTTCCAACCCAATACCTGAACAAAATAAACAATATTAATAAAGTGCTTTACAAACATTGCCAAAAAAGATGGCAGGTTAATCATACTATTTGGTAAACCAACCCTTGCAACTCCATATCTTCCACCTATGCAAACCATCATTCCATGAAAGGCTGGCTTGTAAACCAACATCTCACCCTTACCCGTTACTGCGCAATATATATTTTTTGCCGCAACTGCTGCACTTTGTTCACAATTTTCAACCATCTGAGGAACAGGCCTATCCTCACCTTCAGCTGTATATAACATATTGTCGCCAACAACATATACACGATCATTGTCCACCGAGCGTAGGTAGGAATCTAGTTTAATACGACCTCTGTTTGCTGATTGCAAAGTTTTAGCAGCTTCGTTAGTAATATCTGAGCTTTCAATACCAGCAGCCCAGATTACCGTACCTGCATTATAACGACTACAGGTATCATTTGCATTAACTTCTATAAAGTCAGGTCCTATCCTGCAAACACCTGAATTAAGCATTAAATTAACGCCCATTTTTTTCAAACGTTTTTCAACCTTATTTGAAAGCTTCTCAGGCAAATTAGGTACAGTTCTTTTAAGTATATCCACATTGTAAATAGTTACAAGCTCTCTATCTATTTCATGCTTATCACAAAGAATAGGAACATATTCAGCAAGCTCGCCTACCATTTCTACCCCTGTAAAACCAGCTCCAACCACATAAAAGCTAAGCATTTTTTTCTTTTCTTCAAGATTTCTCTCACATGCAGCTTTTCTGAAAACATTCTGAATGTGATCTCTAAGCTTTACAGCATCCTCATATGACCAGAGCTTGTGTGCATATTCTTCAGCACCAGCAACACCAAAATATGTTGGTTTAGAACCGGCAGCCAAAACCAAATAGTCGTACTCATATTTTTTGTTTGCACCAATTGCAACGTGATTATCAAAATCTATTGATTCTATATTATCAAGAACAACATCAACTTTTCTTCCTGCAAAAACCTTTTTTAGACCTATCTTGATGCTGTCCTCATCAACACGGTTTGCTGCCACCTCATGGAGCTCAGTCAGCATAGTGTGAAATGGATTTCTATCAATAATTGTAATACTGACAGTATCATCTTTTTTGAATTTTTTTGCCAGTTTTTTTGCCGTTAAGATACCGGCATAACCTGCACCAATTATTACAATTTTACTTTTCATAGGCTTCTCCTGTTTTATTGTTATTCGACATTACTTCCCATAATTCGATTCTTATTTTAGCAAATTGTTATATATTTATCAATAGTACTTATTATTGTATAGCACAGATTAACCTTTATAGAACTGTATATTTGTACCATTACATGTTTTATCATATTTACCAACATATTTGTCACCCCAAACATTTTTTTTACATCAATAAATTTTTACTACAATAATAAATTTTTACTACAATATTGTTTGTAAATATATAAAAATTCATTCTTAATAAAAAACATTTTAAACGTGAAATATATTACCCAACTTTTTCAAATAGTTTTAAAATAAATAGTTTATCAGCGCGTGATAATTCCACTGATTTGATGCCAAAATTTATTTATGGAAGCATCTTCTGTCTATACAGTAATTGTCAATAACTGAATAGTGTCAAATTGTTTTTGGTTTCCATAATACCTACAAATCAATATAAATTGACAATTTAAACCACTTAGAATATAATACTAACACTGCTAGTTTCTAGCTTTATCCGCATCTTTTTCTTATGTGATTAAGAGATTAAATCTTATTTATATTATAGATTTGTTGTGAGATAATACTGTTTTTTTACATAATAATATATTAATCCGCTTTCGCACATAAATTTCTACCGGTGAGGGAGAATTTTAAACTGTAAAAGTTGATATACTTATTTGAATAGTTTAATTTAGGAGGTTAGTATGTGGTTTTCACAGTCACAAGAAGAAGTATTAAGAAAACTTGATGTAAATCCCTCAAAGGGACTCTCTAGTGCAGAAGCTAAGTCAAGGCTTGAAAAATATGGACAAAACAAGCTTAAAAGCAAACCAAAAAAGAGCTTAATTGCACTATTTTTTTCTCAGCTTAAAGACATGCTGATATACGTTCTTTTAGGAGCTGCATTAATTACTATGATTATAGGAGAATATACTGACTCCATAATAATCCTATTAGTTGTTATTTTAAATGCCGTAATTGGCGTAGTACAAGAATATAAAGCGGGAAAGGCTATAGAAGCCCTTCAGAAAATGACAACTCCCAAGGCTCTTGTAAGACGTGATGGAGAGGCAAAAGAAATTAATTCTGAAGAAATAGTTCCCGGTGATATTGTCATTTTAGATGCCGGTAGATTTGTACCTGCTGATCTGAGACTTGTTGAAAGTGCAAATCTTCAGATTGAGGAATCAGCATTAACAGGAGAATCTGTTCCAACAGATAAGGATGCAAATTCTGTTTATGAAGATCCTAAAACGCCTATAGGTGACAAGTCTAATATGGCTTTTATGTCAACCCTAACCACTTATGGCAGAGGCGAAGGTGTTGTAGTTGCAACTGCAATGGAAACTGAGATTGGTAAAATAGCAAAGATACTCGATGAAGATAATGACGAAATGACCCCTCTTCAGAAAAAATTAGAAGAGCTTGGCAAAATCCTTGGTTTTGTTGCAATAGGCATATGTGTTGTCATATTCATTATTGCATTAATTCAAAAAAGAGACCTTTTTGAAATGTTCTTAACCGCTATCAGCTTGGCAGTTGCTGCAATCCCAGAGGGATTAGCCGCTATAGTAGCCATTGTGCTGGCTCTTGGCGTTACAAGGATGTCTAAAATTAATGCAATAGTTAAAAAGCTACCGGCTGTTGAAACTTTAGGCTCTGTTAATATCATTTGCTCAGATAAAACAGGAACATTAACACAAAACAAGATGACTGTTATAAAACATTATACCTATAGTGAATTTGCAGATGTGCCAGCAGAAGAAGCCGGTCTGGAAGCTTCCGGTGATACCATTGAACTAATTAAATCCCTTGTGCTATGTTCAGATGCAACCTATGAAAACGGACAAGGAACCGGCGACCCAACTGAAATAGCTTTGATAATTTTGGGTGATAAATACGGACTATCAAGAAACAGTTTAAATACAAAGCATAATAGGGTATCAGAAAAACCCTTCGATTCAGACAGAAAATTAATGTCAACCCTCAATAAAGAGGAAAATGGTTACAGAGTTCATACAAAGGGTGCAATAGACAATCTCCTAAAGATTTCTAGCAGTGCTCTTGTGGATGGGAAAATAGTTCCTTTGACAGAAGACATGAAAGAAAATTATCTAAAAATCACAGAACAAATGTCTGATTCAGCTCTGAGAGTGCTAGGTGTAGCATTTAAAGATATAGACAGCATCATAGATCCCGATGCTATGGAAAAGGATTTAACTATAATTGGTTTGGTGGGAATGATTGATCCTCCAAGACAAGAAGTTAAAGCATCTATTGCAGAAGCTAAAACTGCAGGAATTACTCCTATTATGATTACTGGTGACCACAAAAATACTGCAGTTGCAATTGCTAAAGAGCTAGGAATTGCAGAGTCTATCGAGCAAAGCTTAACAGGAGCAGAAATAGACGAAATAGCAGATGAGGAATTTTCAAAGAATATCAGTAATTATAGAGTTTTTGCAAGAGTTTCTCCTGAGCACAAGGTTAAGATAGTCAGAGCCTTTAAGTCTCACGGCAACATAGTTTCTATGACAGGTGACGGTGTAAACGATGCCCCATCTTTAAAATTTGCCGATATTGGTGTTGCTATGGGTATCACCGGAACAGATGTTGCTAAAGGCGCAAGTGATATGATTTTAACGGATGACAATTTTACAACTATAGTTCATGCTATTGAAGAAGGACGAAACATTTATAATAATATAAAGAAGTCTGTAATTTTCCTATTGTCCTGTAATTTAGGTGAGGTTATAACAGTATTTTTATCCATACTGTTTTTCTGGCCTGTACCTTTGTTGCCAACACAGATTCTCTGGATAAATCTTATCACAGATACCTTGCCAGCTATATCCCTTGGCATTGACCCAGGTGACAAGGATATTATGAAAAGGAAGCCTAGAAACCCAAAGGACAGCTTTTTTGCAAATGGTGCAGCCTTTAATGCAATCTTGGGTGGTTCCCTAATAGGTATATTAACTCTATTGGCATTCTATTTTGGGTTACATGAGCATGGATATTCCTTAGGTTCAAAAAATATACCTGAAGATGTATTGACATATGCCAGAACAATGTCTTTCGTTGTATTAGCGGCATCCCAGTTGCTTTATTCATTATCAATGAGGAGTGCAACTAAATCTATATTTAAAGTTGGATTGTTCTCTAATATGTATTTGATTGGTGCTATAATTGCTGGTTTCGTTCTGCAGCTTGGCGTTATATCTATACCATTCCTTGCCAACGCCTTTAAAGTGCATAACTTAAGTTTAATGGACTGGGGAATTGTAATTTTATTTGCTTTAGTTCCTCTTACAGTTAATGAATTATTTAAGTTGGTAAAGTCATTATCAAAAAATAAAGCTGAAGAATAGTAGCCTGAGCTGGGCGAAGAAAATTTCCTGTAAGGTTGCTGCAAAATAAGTTTTGTGGCAGCCTTTTTTATTTCCCAAAAAATAAAAATCACATAATTATTCATCTTT
The DNA here is from genome assembly GCA_023395575.1 of Bacillota bacterium. GTDB lineage: Bacteria > Bacillota > Clostridia > Acetivibrionales > DSM-1351 > Ruminiclostridium. The sequence goes on along the minus strand of JAEWZA010000395.1, from coordinate 2,475 downwards.
AGCGTTCATGCTTATCAATTGTTTGTTTCCAAAAAAATGTTTAGGGCTTGCTGAGTAATAGCAAGCATCAATGAATATTGCTTATTTTTTATTCACTGGTATTTTCTTAATATATTCACTAAGTATTTTTGAATAGTAACTTAATTAAACAGGAGTACAATTTAAATTAATGGTTTACTTCCGAAATAATTGCTCGAAATAATAGCGGTTTAGCTTATAAATTTATGCCGTCGTAAAAAACTCAACATCCTGTCTCGGTTCTTTACTAAAAGCTACATCCTGTAGCTTTTCCAGCATACATTTATAAGCTTCACCTATATTTTCGGCAATTATTTCTAACCAAATCTTTCCATTAATTTAATTGTACTTTTATTATTTTCTCAATCATATTCCTTATGAATTCAGCAAGCCCTACTTATATTAACAGAATAGTATTTCAGTCACAGTACTTTTGCTTACTAAATACAACAAAAAAGGATAGTAGCCTCTTGAGCCAAACTATCCTTTAGTTATCATATCTTTTAAGTTAACTCCAACGGAGCTTAACTATAAGCATTGTAACTCATTGAGTTCAATACTTATTACCATCTGTTTCCGCCACCGAAGCCTCTGTTTCCACCGTTTCCGCCTCTGTTTGATCTCTGTTGCTTTCTAGCTGCTCTGCAATCAGGACATCTTTGTGGTTCATTTTCGAAACCCTTTTCTTTGTAAAATGCCTGTTCGCTTTCTGTAAATGTGAAAGTAGCACTGCAATCCTTGCATGTAATAGTCTTATCTGCCATTTTTATATACCTCCTAAAATTTTTTTGGGATTTAAAAATTCCTGAGTAAAGCCCGCTCTTAATAAAAGGAGGTTTGTTCAAAAATAAATAACCCATTAGTTATATAACTAGCTTTTTAAGCATAACACATATAATTTATATTTGCAATCCATAAATTTAAAAATTTCCCATTAATTAACTGTTGAATATAATTATTCGACCTTAAAATATCCATCCTTCTCCATAGAAATATGTCCCGACTCATAGGGCTTACTATCTATCGTGAAAACAACCTTATCGGAGTTGTAGTACTGGCCTAAAGTGTTTACTATGCTCTGAACTATCAGCTTTTCATAATACGCACCAGCATTTATTTCTTTTAAAAAAGTATTATCTAAATCAAGGTAAACAATATTATCTTTTAAATATAAGCTATTAACTTTTGTATTTGTTGTAACTGAGTCACCTATTTTATCTTTAATCAAATCTTTGTATGCTTGTTCTAATACTTGCTTTGTTGTTTCATTAGTCCTAAAGCTTACTTCTTTATTTTGATAAACTATTTTGCTTTCATCAATATCAGGATAATAGAAGTTAATATTCTGTGTAAACAATGCATTTTCCTCAATTTTACTAAGAGAAGAACTTATTTCCCCACCCTCAGAATTGAATACAGACTTTACTAAACCAATATTCCTTGCATAATAATCAACTGTTTTTCCGTTTGAGCTATCAGTAGTTACCTCAATAGCTTTATAGTTTCCGGAGGGCGTAGTGATGTCAGCAGAAGTATTAGTAATAGTTCTTACACTTGAATCCTTTAATGTCCAGGTTGTACCCTTTACCAACGGTTCCATAAGTAAAATTTCATTTTCTTTTTCGTCTACATCCAAAAAATTTTCTCTGTAATAGATTTCTCCCTTGAAAAATATTTGAGTAAGCTTACCATCCTTTATTTCAAGCACCTTAACTATTTCTGAACCGCCATTATTGGTTCTCTGCTGTACTTTATTTCCGGAAGTATAGTCAATATAGTCAATATACACATCATACGCAGCGTATTCATTGCCTTTGCCTTCATATACATACTTGACGTTTTCTTTTATAGGAAAATACTCCTGTACCTTCCCCTGTGCTTCTGAACTATTATTATTATTATTATTATTATTATTTGTTGCAGTACAGCCTGAAATGAGAGTAATAAAGCTAACTAAAGTAAAAAATAAAATGTGTTTTTTCATAATAAACCTCCACCTTACCTAAAAATGAATCAGTTAATATTGTATATTAACAATGCAAGCTATATAAAACAATTATATGTGCATATGGTGTTCAATTCTTCACATAAAAGGTTTAATAATGTTCAAACTTAAAATCAATGGTTAATACCAAAATTATTGCTTTAATTAATATACCCTCTTTTGTTCTAAAATAAATCAAATATTCGATTTTAAAAGATTAGTTAATAAAAACCTATGCCTGATAATATATCGGCAAATTAATGACATTATAGCATAATCACAATTTTATTAATTATATAGGCGTTGTTGCAATATAAGAAATAATAAATATCAACGGTAAACTACTTAAATAGTACTCCCGTGCAATATATATCTATGGCTCGCTCACGAAATTGACGCTGAAATAATTACGGTGAAGAACAAGCACTTCCGCCGACCGTATTACACTCGACATCCTGTCTCGGGTCAATACT
>JAEWZA010000335.1 GCA_023395575.1 Bacillota bacterium | reverse complement strand
ATAAAAACCAAAAGCAGCATCTCAAATTTATTAACTTTTGAAAATAATATTACAAACTCTTTTGTATATTATACACAATTTTTCAACATGTGTCAATTTTCCCTTTTATTTCCCAAATAATTCTCTTTTCTAATTTAATAAAGGTCAATTTGGAATTAAAAACTAGTCAAAATTGTTCGTGCAATATGAAACTTTTACAAGTAAAAAAGTCATTTAAATAATATTAAAATATTGAAATTTTTAAGTTAGTTCAGGCCCAAAAAATTCTAGTGTGCTATAATTTTTTCAACCAATAACATTTATATTTCACATAGGAAGTATAAGTTTTTCCAATGATGGATGTATTCCTAACTCTTTCTTTAGTTTTTTATAATCTTCAATAGCATTTTTATTTGAATCACCAATCTTCTCAGCTCTTATCATTAGATTTTTTGGCGTTTCAAGTGGTGATACATATTCAACTATAGAAGCCTTATAACCTACTGCTTCTAATAGTATTAACCGAATCCCATCAGTTAATACATCTGCAAGCCTAGCTCTCAACACACCATATTTTGTAATATTTTTCAGCATATCAAAGGAGTATTGATTTAATAATTCCTTCTGACAGCAAGGAACCATTACTATTGCTTTGGCATTATTTTTTACTGCTAGTGCAATAGCTTCATCCGTTGCTGTATCGCAAGCATGAAGACTAATAGCTAAATGAATCTCCTTATTAGCAGTGTAATTTCTTATATCTGTAACCTTAAACTCCATATTTCTATAGTCAAGCTGTTCTGCAATTTTTTTTGAAGCATCAATTACTGTTTTTGAAATATCCAAACCAATAAAATGACAATTCTTTTTTAAAACTTCTTTTATATAATAATTCAAAACAAATGATAAATATGATTTACCACAACCGCAATCAACCACATTTATACTCTCGTATTTTGCACACAGAGTTTTTAACATATCATCAACAAGCTCAATGTAATGGTCTATTTGATTATATTTTCTAATCATATCATTCTTAATTTTGCCATTCTCACTTAGTATTCCTATAGCTTTTAGAAGATCATTAGCTTCACCAACTTTTATATAATAATCTCTGTTCGAGATTTGAGAGGTTTCATTGTGCTCGTTGCAGGTTTCTGCTATTTCTGTATTCTTAGTTTTCATTTTAACATTTTTATTGTCTGCATCTATGAAAATTGTGCTGCCCCGTTCTTCATAAATTAAATTAATAGCTTCATACTCCTGAGCAACCTTTGATAATCTAGCTCCTAGCCAAGAAATTTCTATTTTATCATTTCTCCCATTATACTGAAATAGAAGCTTGTTATCCTGTAATGTAACTGTTCCTTCATAAATCTTAGTCCCTGACTTTAATTTCAGTGTTATTTTCTTAAAAAAATCTGAATTATCGGTTATTCTTTGTTCTAATCCTAATAAAAATAATTCCAATTTTTGTATACTCTGTTTATTCATTTTAAACTCATTTCCGCTGCAAGTCAAAAAAACAATAATTATGGGCAATAAAAAACAATTTTTAATCTCATTTACTCTCTTTTTTGCCTGCATGCAATTTTTATTTTTAACTACCCCAAACTCCAAACATAAACCAAAAAGCTTGCACACAAATACTTTTCGCAGAAACTTTCGCCACTTAACACACAATATCGCTTTAATTTTTCTGTACAGAAGCTTTCAGAAGTAGAATGTCCTCCTCACAAAGCTCTTTACACTCTCCAAGAGCAAGTGCTTCATCAAGTTCTAACCTTCCCATGCTAAGTCTTTTTAAGTAAATAACCTTTTTATCAACGGCTTCGAACATTCTTTTAACCTGATGAAATTTACCTTCTACAATAGACAGCTTAATTTCTGATATTTCATCAGAGTTAAGTATCTCAAGCTGTGCTGGAAGAGTTTTATATCCATCATCTAAGGTTACACCCTTTTTAAAAGCCTCTATGTCACTATCATTAACTATACCTGATACATGTGCATAATACTGCTTTGTAACATGCTTTTTGGGTGATAAAATTTCATGTGCCAGTTGCCCATCATTTGTCATTAGCACAAGTCCTTCAGTATCAATATCCAGTCTCCCTGCTGGAAACAAATCAAAACACTTATATTCTTCAGGCAATATATCAAACACTGTTTTTTGCTTGGTATCTGTGGTTGCCGATATAACTCCCTTTGGCTTATTCATCATTAAATAAATATATTTTCGATAATTAAGCCTTTCACCATTCATTTCTATTACATTTTCATCGGGATCGACGTATGCTGCGCTATCTTTGGCAATTATGCCATCTATCGTGACTAAACCAGCTTTCACAGCGCTTTTTATCTCTTTTCTTGAACCAAAGCCGAAATTAGAAAGCACCTTGTCCAGTCTTTGTCTATTTGACAAAACTAAAACCTCCCTTGTTTATTTAACCATGTATCGTTCAACTAATTAACCCAATTTAACATTAATAAAATTGAATAATTATTATAACTTTCCATTCACATAAAGCTACTTATGACATCTTTCTCCATCCTTTGGGATATAAGTTCTTAAGCATGTCTCCCGTTTGCTTTGCCCAGCCTAATATATAACCTTCTACACAAACACCTGTATATCCTTTTTCTCCGGAAACTATAAGTGTTTCTCCCTTTAAATAACTATTTACCTCTCTTGAATCCAATGCAAAATCAATCTTATTCTTAATTTCATTACTATTTAATGAAATAGCAAATGAATGAGATGGTACAAATCCCTTTTGACCTATCTCTCCTAAGTACCAACCAAACTTCGCCACCTTAAGTCCTGATAATTCAGGGCAGTTTTCGGGCAGATAATAAATATTATTTCCCTTTTTAAAAACATTTCCCTCTAATTTTAAGCTTGTGTTATTTACAATAAAATCTGCAAGCTCTGAATTGAATTTTTTCAATTCATCAAAATTACTGATAACATCAGATTTTTCCCATTTTCTTGTTTCATATAGTGTGTCAGATACACCATTTCCTTGCTCACAAATTTTGTCCTTCTTTTTTAGTAAAGCTGCGAAATGTCCTTCACCATCTAATTTGTGTGGCCAAAGTCTTGCCGTCTTGCTAAAATCATAATCACCATTTGACCACTCAGTACGTCCGCTTTCTATTCCTCCAACTTTTGGAATTTCAACAAGCTCATACTCACCCTCATGCTCATTCATAAATCTCTCTATCATTAATTCGTCTTCTTCAGGCGAAAATGTGCAAGTAGAATACAAAATGCTTCCACCCGGCTTTAACATTCTGTCAACCTGCTGAAGTATATCCCACTGCATACCACAGCATTTCTCACATTTATACTTTTCCCAGCTTCTGACGGCCTCTTCATCTTTACGGAACATGCCTTCTCCTGAGCAGGGTGCATCAACTAATATTTTATCAAAATATCCTTCAAAATTATTAGCAATTCGTTCGGGTGTTTCATTTAAAACCACTGCATTTTTTATACCGCTTAGCTCTATGTTTTTAACCAGCGCTTTAACCCTATCAGCATTAATATCATTTGCAACCAATAACCCTTGTCCCTTCATTTGAGCAGCCATTTGAACAGTTTTTCCTCCAGGTGCGGCACAGAGGTCTAAAACCTTGTCCCCTGGCTTAACACCTATTACTGCACCAGGAAGCATTGCACTTGGCTCTTGAATATAATAAAGTCCTGCATAATAATAAGGATGTCTACCTGGATTATCTCCTTCTTGATAATAAAACCCATCTGCAGTCCATGGAACAGGCTTCAAATGAAAAGGTGATATTTCCAAGAACTCCTCAACTGATATTTTTAATGTATTAACACGCAAACCATAAAATCTAGGCTTGCTATATGATTCAAGGTAACTGTTGAATTCATCACCCATTAGTTCCTGCATTTTTTTCACAAATTCTTCTGGTAGCTTCATAAATAATAATAACTCCTATATGAAATTTTTACAGGAGTTATTATAACATAAAACTTGGAATATTAATTTATAAATAAATACTTTTGATAACATATTTTATATTTAAAAATCTATTCTTTATCTAGTTTATCAATTTTAGGCAAAATATTATTAGTATAATATGCATATTCAATCATTAAGCGACCATTAATAACAGTAGCAGGTATGTCGGACATTATAACATCATAATCAACACTAAATTCTTCATTAATCTTTATTACATAGAATTCTTCATCAGAAACTTGCATAAATAAATATTTATCAAGCGGCATTATAATATCATTAGGTAAAACATATTCCTTGTTATTAAATAAGTAGATGTCATATCCGTTTTTGGTATATGTTGGTGGTTCTACTTCTATAGACTTACTCAACATAGGCTTAATATTGTTTTCATAGTAGTCAAGCTGAAAATAGTCTAAATCATCCTTTGTTATAAACATTTTTGTTGCCATTAAAGGTTTTATATTTTCCATAGCCCATTCAGCAGGAGTCTTTTTACCGTAAATTATCATCGTATTATTAAAATCACTAAAGCCTATACAGTCATATATTCTTTGAATGTCTATTAAAGCTACAAACTCTTTTCCATCGATTTTGTAAATTTCTAATCCATCTTCAGTATATCCTGCTATATCAGGCATATATAAAGTAATGGTATTAGTACCCATATCTACTAAAATATCAAAACCAAATGCTTCACCTATGTATCTGATTGGTACAAACGTTCTATTCTGTTTTATCATTGCAGCAGTATCCATTATTAAGGTTTGATTATTAAATGTATACTCTTTCTTACCTATCGTAAAAATAAGCGTATCTTCACCTTTAGTTATAATAGCCTGCCTTGTCTTGCCATTCCATGAAACGGTTGCTCCAAGTGCCTCTACTATAAACTTTATAGGAACTTGCGTTCTATAATTATTATCTATAAATGGTTTTGCATCAGGAAAATCAAATAGTTTGTCATTAACTTTTATTTTTATTTCATTCATATCAATATAACTTTTATGGTTATCATCTTCTTCGCTTTCAGTACTTTTTCCTGTATCACTATCTATCTGGCTTCCTGTCTTACTTTCCACACTATCATTATTCTCTGCATTGCTTATTACATTATCATCTTTTTCTGCTACGTTTTCTTTATTAGCTTCTACACCGCTATTTTCTGAATTAGTATCTATATTTTTTTCTATCTCATTTGCTTTATTAATATCTTCATTATTTATTTTTCTATCAACAATTGTATATTTTGCTACATTCTTATTGTCTATCACATATATTTCTCCATTACAAAGCGTAGTTGCTGATGTTGATATTTCAAAAGGCAAGACGGCTTTGCTAATCCAAGTATTACTAATTGGATTATATTCTTTTACAGCATCATTTACTTTATATGGTAAAACATATATTTTCCCATTAAATACTTCCATTCCTGAGCCACGCATATTAAATGGAGTTAAATTTGCCCACCTATCATTCTTTATATCATACACTTGAAAATTAAATCCAGAATATATGTATATGTTACCTTTTAAGTATGTTGCTTTCAAATCAATTGATCCCTCAAACATACTTTGCTTCTTTGTCCATTCATTTCTTGTTAAATCGTATATATATAATGTTATTTTCTTCTTGATATTACCCATGTCGTCACAAGATAATATATAAATCTTGTTTTCTATTCCTATTGCAGCATCAACTCTTGTTTGTGTAGGTAATTTTGTTATTAATATACTCTTCTTTTTGCTAATATCGTATTCTAAAATATCGCTTAATTTTGCACCAACTATATATATTTTATTATTTAAAGTAATAAGTTTAAAAAATCCGTTTGATTCACTTAAGCCATTTATTTTATCTATACTTGTCCAAGTATCCTTTTCAGTATTATATTCTAGTACCGTACCATCATTATTATTCATATATATACAATTATTAATTGTAACTATCTTGTTTACATCATTGCTCCGTAAACCTATGCTTTTTTGATCATTATTTTCATTTGGAAACAGCGATAATATCCCCTCATTTCCTGAAGGCCTGTCATTAAGTTTATACCAAGTATCTGCTTTATATGCTATATCACTATTGGAATCTGCAAAAGAAGTAAAATTAAGAGAACAACATATTATGCTAATCAAAATTATTTCTACTACTTGTTTCACATTCATTTTATATTTGCACATTTTATATCCCCCTTAGTTAGTGTTTGACTAGAATTTTGAGTTAATATTAATTATATTATCATATTAAAATAATTATAAGTATAATTTTTTATTGAAAACTCATCAAAAAAACTTACCATGCATCTTCTTAAACACAATTTCCT
>JAEWZA010000198.1 GCA_023395575.1 Bacillota bacterium | reverse complement strand
AACTACCCGAGAGGACGGGGTAATTAAAATTGTTGAGTATGATAAGGCAAGAAAAATAATTGAAGGCCTTAACGATAAAATGACTACAAAAACTTTTACAAGTGAGGCGGATGATAAGAAAAAATATATAGATAGGCTAAGTGAATGTAAAATTTATGTGGAAGAATGGAAAACCATGATAGCCAGTATTAATGAAGATGAGGGCAATCTAGAGAAAGTATTTACTTCATGTAAAACTTCCGCAAGTCTTTTTGAAAAAATGGTTATACCAAGAATTCATCAAAAATTAAATAGAAATTATAATTATATTGACAATTTTATTTTAATAATTAAAAATCATGCAAATGCTTTTATTGAAAACAAAAAGCATATTAGAGAAAAAATTATATATAATTCATTTATTGAAGAAATGGAGCAGATTGTAGGAAAACTAAAAGAGCTACAGTTGACTGAAAAAAGTATTATTCAGGCTGAACAAGAAATTTTTGCATTATATGATTATTCTAAAATCCTCAAGGCAAAGATAAATGATGAAATAGAATTTTATAACACTGAGTTATTATATATAAATAATGAAAAAAAGAATTTACAATTTGAAGAATTATCATATAAATACCATCTTTCAAATGATAAAGTTATGCATCTTGATAAAGAGATTATAAAGCTAGAAGAAAATAATAACTCTTTAAATATAAGTCGTCAAACATATGAGCACAAGAAAAAAGTAATCATAGCTGCAGGGATATTTGAGAAAATTAAACCTAAAAACGAAGAACTTGCACAATTGTACGCTCAAAGGGATAAATTAGTTGAAGATATTAAAGATAAAAACAAATATTTATTGGATATAAGTAATTCCATAAGAATACGTCTTGAAGAACAAGTAGATATTTGCAAGGAAAAATATTTTCAAAGCGAGGGTCAATTTAATAATACAAAGGATTTATTGAATGAAAAAAAATCAGGATTGAAAACCCTAAGTAACCAACTAAGAGATACTAGTATTAAATTAGCTCTTATAAAGAAAAGTATTGAGGATTTCTTATTAATTGAAAGTAAAATTAATGCTACCTGGAATATAGCATTAAATAGAAATTACTTTACAGGGAAGTATGAAGAAAATGAATTAGAAAATCTAATTATTGAATTAAATTCTGAAGTACCTAAGATAGAAGAACAAATATCGCTTACTAAAACAAATCAAAACAAAATTGAATGTGAGATAAGAGATACAAATAGTAAAATCGAACATTTGAATCAGAATATAAATGATAGTAATAGTAATTTATTAAATTTTAAAGCTGAATATAAAAACTTTAAAACATTAAAAAATAAAATTGAGATTTACTTAGGAAAATATAATATTCCAATAAACATGCTTTATAATATCCAATCAAATGTTGAAAATTTAGCTAGTAAAAAGCAAAATTTGAAGACGCAAGCAGATACTCTGATAGTAGATATTTATAAGATAGAAAAAGAACTAGACAATATAAATAAAGGGGTTTATTATCATGCATCATTAGATGTGATTGAGTATCTGACAAAGCTTAATATTTCATTTAAAACGGGTATTCAATGGTTGCAGGATGTTAATCTAACCTGCGAAAAGAAGAGTGAGCTATTGGGTGCTAATCCGTTTCTTCCATATTCGATAATATTGTCGGACGAGGCAGATTTAGAAATTCTTAATAATCAAAAAAAAGATTTCTATAATGAACACATTACACCAATAATTCCTGTTAAACGTATTTTTGATTTATCAATAAAAATGCAAAATACAGGTTATCTTTGTCATTTGCATGATTCAGATATTTACTTTATGACATCATTTTTTAATGAGATGATTGATAAGGAGCAGTTTGCTAATTATGAAAGAAGAAGAAGAATTGAATTAAATGAAAAAAAGGAACAATTAACATCTATTCAAAAAACAATTTCTGAATATGAGGATTGTATTAAAACTATTAATACCTTTAACCAGTATAATGAGGATAGTGAGGCACAATTCATAAATAATATTGAAAATACTGAAACAAGTATTATTGTTTTAACTAAAGAAAAAGATTCATGTAAAGAGCATATCAATGATCTATACCAAAATAGTAAAAAACTAATAGAAGAAAAAAATACTTTGGACAATAAGATGGATAAATTAAAGGTTTGTATTTTAGAAATAAAAGACTTTAAGGTGGAGTATGAAAAGTATTTAGAGAACTATAATGAGAATGGTAAACTACAAAATAATATTTATAATTATCAAAAGCTTCAGGATTGTACAGAGGAAGAAATAAGCCTATTAAATACTGAATTTGATTCTCTTAAGAGTAAAAGGGACAAACTGAAAAATGAGTTAAGTCGTTTGGAGAATGAATATAAGGATTATGCTTCTGTGGAAAGTGACATATTCATAGATAAACCTTTATCAGAATTGATTGCCCTAAAAAAAGAGTATGAGAACTCTGGAAATAATGACTTGGACACAATTAATAATAGAATAAATAAGTTAAATACTGAAATTTTAGATTTTAATGATACAATAACTAAGCTCAATCTTACCAACAATGAATACTTAGACGAAGTTTATAATGAAGAGCTGCTAAACAATTTAGAAGATAAAATAAAAGAATTAGATAGTAATATTGATTCACATACTAAACTTATTAATGAAAAAAATATAAGTAAAGCAAAGGAAGAATCAACAAGGGATGAATCTCTAAAATCAATTCAATTTCATGGGAAAAACCCTATGAAAAAAGAGGATATAAAAAATGAATTTGAAATAAGAGGGAAAAAACTTACTGATAAAGAAAAAGAATTAAATAAAAGTATAAAAGATTCTGAAAAAACATTAACTGACGTAGTTACTCCGTTATGTACCAGAGCTGAAGATAATAAAAACTTAATAACTACTAATGATTTAAATTCAAAATATTCGCCTATTGATCCAACGGTTATTGATGATATAACCATATATCAAAAAGATTTATTTTGCAGGTACATTGATAGGAAAAAACGTAGAGATGAAATGGAGAAAGATATTGATAAATCCTATCTTACTCTATTTGGGAAATCTAATTACAGTAATATTCCTCTTATTAATAATGCGTTAAGTATTTTAGGTGATAGCTCTATAATAAATAAATTTGACCATGACCAAGTAGAGCAAAGATTTAACATTACTAATAAGACCATCCTTGATGTTTTAGAAAAATATAACATTGATATTGACATTATTGAAAAGGAAAAAGATGTAATAGTCAATTCTTTACTGAGTTATAGTGAGAAGGCATACAAAAGTATTGAGGAAATTGACAGATTAGCTTACACTGTTATCAACGGAAGTAGGGAACATATGCTTGAGATAAAAAAAGATGTGTTTTTCCAAAACTCAAATGACTTTTTAAAGACTTATCTTAATGATTTAATAGATGTGCTGGAGAATGAGAATAGTACTAATATAGAGCAACTATTAAAAAATAAGATTAATACATACAAGCTGTTAGATGAAGTAACGAATTTAAGCAAAATAAAAATAAAGACATACAAAGTTGAGTATCGTTCAGAAAAATCCGAACTCAAAGAGTGGGAAAAATCCCTTTTAACTTCTGGGGGCGAAAAATTTGTTGCTTATTTTGTATTATTTGCTTCTTTGCTATCTTATTTACGGACTGACAGTATAAAGGCTCAGAAGGAGGATAGTAAAGTTATTATAATGGACAACCCATTTGCAAAAATAACTTCAGCTCATTTGTTAAAGCCTTTTATTGATATGGCAGCAATATATAATACTCAATTGATATGCCTATCAGATAATAGACAAATAAGTGTTACATCGGCATTTGATATTAGGTATGTACTAAAGGTAGTACCATTAAGAAGTGGCAAAGGCGAGCTATTAATTATCCAAGATAAGCAGACCGATAAAGAAGTTATAGAATATGGAAAACTTTCATATAGAACAGAACAATTACCATTGTTTTCTTGATTACTAAAACTGTTTTAGTAATCTGTGCAATCCTGTATTTATAAGTGATTGAAAATAAAAAAGCAAGGGAAAAAGTGAGGATTTAGGATGAAGGAAATAAAAGAAATACCAATAAAAGATATAAAACTATCATCATACCAAACAAGGAAGATTAAAAAAGAGTCTAAGGATATAGTTGAGTTTGCTAGTAATATTTCAAAAGTTGGGCTTCTCTCTCCAATATTGGTAAAGCCATTACTCGATGATGAGGAATATAGTTGGCAACTTTTAGCTGGTGAAAGACGCTTGACCGCATTTATGTTTTTGTATAGAGAAGTAATACCCGCTTGTATTGTAACGGATGAAGATAATATTGATGATATAAATCAGTGGTTGACAAGTATATCTGAAAACTTAATGAGAAAGGCACTAACTGTTACTGAAACTCAACAAGCTATAGATATTGCAAAAACCAAATTTAATATGAAACAGCCTGAATTATCAGAAGTTCTTGGTTTAACCGAACAAAGATTGTTTCAGATCCAAGGTGTTCAGAAAATACCGACGGATTTAACTGTATTACTTGATAATAACAATAAACTTACTAAGAGGCATATAGATGCTTTTAGATTGATTATTGGAGATACTGAATTAGATACATATAGAATTAGTGAAATAGATGATAAATCGAGTAAATTAATTAAAGAAAAAGTTAATGCACTCCTCGATGAAATACTGAAAAAAGATTTATCAGGTGAGGATTCTGTTAAACTTGCAAAAGCGATAGTTGATAAAAAAGATAAAAGACAAAAAAAGACACCATTTTCCTCATTAAATAATGGTTTAAGTAAAGCCGTTAAAGCATGTAATAAAACAATGCTTCCTGAAAAGAAAGAACTTACAATTAAACAAGCTAAAGAGATGATTCAAAAACTTGAAAAAGTAATTGAAACTTTGCAAGAATAAAAAGAATACTACGAAATTTAAAAAATAAGATACATTCAGTTTGGAAAATCCGTTGATATTACACATAATTGTCATAATTTCAAATTAGTAGTATAATTATATCGTTGATTTACAATTTTTGATAAAAAATGGGAGGCGTCTAATGGATTTTAAATATGTTCCAATTCTGAAAAATAGGCGAGAAGAGCTTAATGTATTTAAGACTTTAAATCAAATGCCTATTTCAAAAAAGATTTTACCATTAATTGAGGTTGTTCAAGAGAGAACTCAAACAAACTCAAAAACTTTTTTTTATGAAGACTTATTAAAATTCTCTAACCCAGATATACCTATAATGGTGGACATTCAAAAGATGTCTAAACCTACGGGTACTTCTGATGCTGTAAAGCAGTTCCTTACAAAGGTAAAACGTGATTATAATTATCAGGTCAGCCTATTTAAGTATCTTTTAAAAATTCCTAATTTAATTCCTGTAATTTCTTACGATCAACATGATTATGAAGTAAATGAAATAATAAGAATAGAAAAGGAACTTAGGAGTATTGGTTACAATAGCATAGCATATAGATTAAAAATTGGTTTTTTTAATTTACCATTTAGCGAGATAAGTAAAGTAATTAAAGATAATGACATCATAATTTTAGATTTAGAGACTCTTCTATATAGCAATCCTGACCATATTGATAAGTATAATAGAATTAAAAGTTTAAAATCAACAAAAAATGTGACTTTAGTTTTAGTACATTCTGTTCTAAAAAAAGAATTAACAAATGTAGGATTAATAAATGGTACAAAAATTGATGGCTTAAACGATGGTATGAGAAAAAATTATGATAAACTAGGATTTGATGCATTTGGAGATTATGCTTGTGTAAAAGGTGAATTACCACCAAGTGGTGGTACGATAAGCCCTGGTTTTATATTTTATTCATGGAATAATGATTGCTATATAGGATTTAATGGAAGAAAAGCTAAGTTGACTGAATTTAAAGATTATATAGTTCCTAACATTATTAAATCTGTTTATTGGAAAGAGTACTCTGAAAGTCATAAAAAGAATTGTTTAGGGTGTAGTAAAATACTAGAAGTAAATGATGGTATAGATGAGGGTAAAAGCCAGAGTCTTTGGAAAAGAGTATCAATGTTTCATTACATCTATACTATGGATGAACTTTTATAATAAATTGTTTCTGGCTCAATAGGAGAATGAAAGAAAGATTGAATATCTATTGGCATAATTTTATCGAAGTTTTTACATAAAAATTGCCATTGGCTTGAAAACCTTAATTTAATTGCTAATTTATAAAGGTTATTTATCTTTCTTTCTCCTATATTTTTATATATTATTTCTTCCCTGTCTATTCGGCTAGAAGGAATATTTTTAAAACCGAATTCCCGCAAAACTAATCGTAAATCTTCTGAAGATAAATTACGTATTTGAGCCTTGAAATTAATATTTTTATTTTTTATTGCCTTGCGCACTGGTTTAAAGGTACAGTTACCACTTTTTATACTATATTCCTTTATACCACAAATTTCGGGCACAATTGCTTTTATTTTTTCAATATGACTTTTATGAGCGATAATATAAACATACTCAAATACTTTCAAATAGTCATTTATCTGTTTCTCAATTCTGCTAACATTATCAAATTCAGTTTTGATTTCATAAGCAATTGATTTTCCATTTACTCTGCATAAATCTACCCTACTTGAATCTACATTTAATTCAAAAAATGTAACTTCATTTGTTTTGTTAAGTTGTTCTTTAATTAAGTGATACTTTATTACTCTTTCATTTGGGTAATAGTTCATTATAAGGTCATTTATGATTTTATGACCGATTGTATCAATTTGCAATTGTTTGATGTCATTAAAGATATCTTCGGGCAGTCCATCCCTTAAAATATTCCATATCTTTCTATCACTTAATAAGGGTGTATATAATGAATTTAGACTTCTACATATTGTTGCAAGTTCAGAAGATTCAAAATTAATCTTGTTTAATTCTATAATGTTTTCCAAATCATTTTCCACCTTTCTTTTGTTTTAATATTTTACTAAAAAAGTTTTAAGACAGCAAATCATTTTTTTGCTGTTTAGCTATATCTAAACTATACTTTAATATATTTTTCATTATATTGATTTCATTTTTATTCTTTTTATACTCGTCAAAATTTACAAGAACATTATTCGAGTTAAAATCATCAATATCATAGCGTACAAGATTATTTAGCCTATATTTCTTACATCCCGCAGAATTTACTTTCCTATACAATTGAGTATTATACTTATAGCCTAAAGTATCTTTTATTTCCTTTAAGCCTATAAGCCTTTTGGGCAAACATAAACCTAAATCCTTAAAATTATAAACACTTGAATTTGTGGGAGTCCCAAACAATTGTATAGATGCTAAATTTAATAGATTAATAATATCAACTGTTTCAAACGATTTTTTCAAAATATTGTAATCATTAAGACACATAAACTTTTCAATTTCAATTGATTTATAGCTTAACTCTACCTTAAGATTCTCCACCAAATACTTCTCAAAATCTAGCGTACAGTATAAAACTTTTTTCCTAATTATACTTAAATCTAAATTATCATTGTGATTAATAATGGATGCTTTATTAATCATAACTCTAGCAGGTACATTAATATAAATATGTTTACAAATATCACGAAAATTCATAAGAAAGTATGTATAAGAACATGATAAAAAGTAGCATGCTTCATCGATTGTTAAATTAAAATTCTTGTTGGTTATATAATCTAAGTATGATTTGGCAATGTCACAATAACCCTTACCAGAACCATCAACATGTACTGTATTTATATTCATAAGTGTGTCCTTTATAAGTTATTAATAATGATAACTTAAGTATATCATTTTATTATGAAATTGTCTACAAATAAGGTATTATATTGGTATTGATTATGAGAAGTTTATCGCTTATATATTTTATATAAATTGTGTTGCAATAAGGATTAATTATTAAGTTATGGTATCTAATTTTCATGACAATTCTATTTTTATTGCAAATATTTGTCGTTAATGTAATTATGTGATACAATATTTTAAATATGGAATTATAGATATACTTAATCATAATGAATTTATATTTACTGATAGAACGGGGGTATTTAATGTGGGCGAAGTAAAACATTCTGAAGATTATACTCTTTTAGATAAATATTTAAGTGGGGATAGAGAATCGGGAGAAAAGTTATTTAGTAATGCTTATCCATCCATAAAAAGATATGTTTTTTCATGCACAAAAGGTGATTCATTTCTTTCTGAAAGTGATAAAGAAGATATAATTTCAGAATCTATGATGAGAGCTATAACTAATCAGCATTTATATAATGGAAGTTCGAAATTTCAAACATTCATAATTGGGTATTCTAAAAATATTATATTAGAAAAACGCCGTAAAAGAGCAAAGGAATCAAAAAACGTTATCTCAATTGATGATACAATGAGCATAGAGAGTATTAATCCTATTAACATAATTATAAAAAAAGAAAAGCTTGAAACTCTACAGGAAGCTCTTAATATGTTGTCGGAAGATCAAAGAACAATCTTAGTTCTAAGAATTTTTAATGACATGCCATTTAAGCAAGTAGCAATATTAGTTGGAAAGAGTGAAGATGCTGTAGACTCACTTTTTAGACGAGCAATTGTATCATTTAAAAATAATTTTGAAAAAATTTATAAAAGAGCGACGGATTTTTAATGATTTTGACATTAATGTATAGGAGGGTAAAAAAATGATTACAATCGATTATGCTTTACGCATTTATACAGACATGTTAAATGCTGGGGATAACATTGATATTAAGTACTTTAAGGACAATTTGAGTATAAATGATTTTAAAGAATTTGAAGAGATTACACCATTCATAGCTCTTCTTAAATCTTCAAAGGAAACAGATAAGTTTAAAACAATATTTAATAAAGTTGATGCTCATAAAGAATCTATATATAATCTCCCATCTGCTGCAAATTTTAGGTCACAACGCAATTCCGAAACTGACGCGGCAACTAAAAAACTAAATGAAACTTTCGATGAGGAATTCGGTGATGAGTAAATCAGATATAGGATTTTTAACAGCTTATAAACTTAGGCAGGATTTAGGAATTAATCCAAACGAGTGCATTAATCTAAACTATGTAGCAGAAAAACTAATGATAAGGGTTGTCCGGAAGGATTTGGGAATCGGTGTAGACGGTGCTTGTAAAAGCAGTGGAGTTAAACGTCTTATAGTCTTAACGCCTACTCCAAGCAGTCAGCAAAAAGAAAGATTTACTTTTGCTCACGAAATTGGCCATTTACTAATTCATCATGGTTCATATATATGCATAGAAGATTTTTTTAAAACATTTAAAACTGAAAATGACGAAGAAAGAGAAGCAAATGATTTTGCTGCGGAACTTTTATTACCCAAAAGAGCTTTATTAGATATACTTGCAAAACGAGATTTAACTTTTAGATTAATTGAACAAGTTGCAAAAAGTTTTAAAACATCATTATCAGTTGCTGCAATACAATTAATACGGACTTTTAATGATAATGCAGTAATAATATGGCATGATGGTCAGCATTTAATATGGAAAGTTAAGAGTGATCATTGCTTCTTAGATATATCAGATATTATCTCTCCGATGGCATTAGTCCATCGAACTTCTGATAATACGTACGATATTAAAGGCAATATTGATCCACAGGTATGGATTGAAAATGAAACACAGAATTTATTATGTGAAGAAGAAACGCATTATTTCAACAAATTAAAAAAATATTTCACTATCCTAAAATTCTATGAGGAATTTTGATTAATAAATACTTAGCAGCCGCAAGGCTGTTTTTTATTGCAAAAATTATAGTTTCAAGCATCTACCTATTGGGTTTACGGTAAATGTTCTGAACTTTTACATACATACTATTTACACTTGATGCCTTAATGCATAAAAACCTATTTTACAGGAGGAAGAATAATGAACATTTCAGAAAAATTCGGCTTTACTACTAAAGGCCACCAGTTTATTGATTTCATAGATATAAATCTTGATACTGATACTGAACTTTATATAGACCCTACGCTAATTGATAGATTACCTACATCCTGGTGTATTGAAACAAAGAAAATCTTACAAGATTATTTTGACAATGTTTTCGAATGTTGCAAAGCTAAAAACTATTCAAGACTAGATAGCTTAGTTGCTTTTGGCAAAGAGCCGAATGAAACAAAATTAGGCTTATCTGTTGAACAGTCACGTGGAAAAGGTTCAAAACCAGATAGTCTTCGCAATATCTTTAGAACAGTTGCCGAACAATGCCTAATAGAAAACGGTCTAGTTGAAAAACCATCGGATTTATGTATTTTTGTACATAATTTTGCAGAGGATAGAATGTCTGATTTGATAACAAATATTATAAGAAGCCAGTTATATAAATTCACGATTAATCAATGTAAAAAACTAGATATCAATATGTCACATAAGCAGTACAATTTAGGTCAATATTGGGATACCACCTTAAAGAAGTGGAATACTTTAACAGGCAATGCTTTGCTAGTAGAAAATAAGAAAATACTTTTGGTACCAAAAAATATAGTTCGCAGAAAGTTCATCATTTCCGTAAGTCAATATATCCAAAAACATGTATTGACTTATCGGCAATCATTTCACCTTGAGAAAAGGACTGACTTAATACATAAGCGATATACAAAGAAAAAGGGGTACTTTTATGTTCCACCTACAAAAAAAGAGCTTTATGAGAAAGAAGTAAAAGGTCAAGCACATAAAGACTTTGCTAGAAATTTTGCAGAGCATAACCCACATATAGCTGATGGATTTAGAAAAAAACAAGTAATAGAAAGGGATATTTGGGACTATGTGCTTTCCGATAAAGAGCTTAATTTTTATGTATATGGAAAAAACGCACATAGTGCATAATCTTAATTTATCGTAATGAGTATAAATGTTTTACAATACACTTTTGAACGAATTTATTATATATAAAGAAAAGGAGAATTAGTATGAATCATAAAGTAACAAGTAAATCAATGGGAAGAATGGCTGCAAATATACTCAACAATGATAGCTCATCAAACATTCAAAGACAACTTGCGGGCTCTGTTTTATCTCAGAGAAACCCACATAATCAAACAGGTGCTAACATGGAAGATATTGCTGCTAAAGTATTAAATAGTGATAAATACAGTAGTGAAACGAAGTCTTTGGCGGCCTGTCTAGTGTCACAATCTGATAAAAACAGATAGTAAATTGGTGAAAATAATTGAGAATGTTACGATGATGAAGTTGAAAAAGAGGATTATAAGTGTGGAAAGGTAAGGTGGTTGAGGTTTACCTTGTCGCGTCACATGAAAAAGTACCTAGAGTTGAGAAAAATTATCTGGGATTAAGAGCTAAATGTAACAATTCTGATTGCCCATCAAAAATTGATATTAAAAAGATAGAATAAGGAAAGATACAAACTTCAGATATAAAATACCGTCTTATGATAGTAGTGAGGCGGTATTTTTTTATATCTACAAGATGATTAAAAGGAATTTTATATAGTAGTTTAATGCAAATAGTTCAGATAAATCAGGATTAGGGGCTTTTAAGGATGACTATAATCTATGTAGAAACTTTAAAATAAAGTTTGTTGAATTTATATACAAAATTTAACTGGAGGTAGTGAATTGGCTAAGAGAGTAAGAAAAGTAACACCTGAGATGCAGGAAAAGCGTTTAAAAGAAGGCCGTGGACAGGGAGTGGGTAAAGAGTATAAGCCTTGGTTAACTATACAGGACGTTTCATCGTTAGGAAGAGAATGTAGAACCCATGGAATTAAGATTGATCGTCAACATGAACTGCTCTCTGATAATGAGAAGAACTATTTTTATATTGTTGAATATGCAGACTGTATCAAAGATATCAGGGAACAGTATCCATTATTGCCATTAGAACAAACTGTTGATATAGCCAATAGGCTTGGAATTAAGCATTCCCAAGATATGATAACTAAAACACCATTAGTTATGACTACTGATTTTGTATTGAGTATTGAAATAAATGGAGAGATTAAAATTGTTGCCAGGACAATTAAAGAAAAAAAAGAGCTTACGAAAAGGCAAATTGAGAAATTTGAGATTGAACGGCAGTACTGGAACATGAAAGGTGTTGACTGGGGAATAGTTACTGAGGATGAGATAAATTCAGTTGCTTGTCAAAATATTTCAATTATTCGGCCTTTTCATACACTTGAAGACATTGATAGCTTTGAAAGTTTCAAAAAAATTCAAATTGAAAGGTTAGTTGAAAGTTTTTATATCAGCATAAAAGACAAAAAAGTTATTATTCGTGACGTTGCTGAAGAGTTTGATATTCAAAATATGCTTCCACTTGGTACTGGTTTATCAATTTATAAATATCTTTTAGCTAATAAAATTATTAAGATGGATTTATTAGTGCCTCTGGATGTGGATCACCTACAGCTTGTTGAAAGTTACAATGGAAGACAAGGTATGGAAAGGATAACTATATGAGTGAGATATATTTAAATATGGTTATGCAGTATGGCAAAGAGGAGAATGCAGATAAAAGAATACGAGTCATATGGATAGATGAATCTCGAAAATTTGCATATGTGGTTTATTTAAATGGTGAAGGTTCTATGCCAATACCCATAGAGCTTGAACAACTTGAATATGAGATTGAATGTGGAAAATTAATAGAAATAGGAGATCCATATTTAAAGCTAATAATTGAGGAGCAACTTCCTCAAAAGTTAAAAAGTGTTCGAGACGAGGCTTGGCAAGTCGTACAAATGCTATGGGACAAGCCAGAGCCGGATATTCTTTCAAAAGATTGCAGAACAAAATGTATAAAAGAGGTTTCTCAAACATTTAATCTCCCAGAATATAC
>JAEWZA010000128.1 GCA_023395575.1 Bacillota bacterium | reverse complement strand
GTATATTGATTTTGAAGTATTTGCACCAGAATCTAAAGTAAGACCTGCTGAGTTTGGTTAACTTCCAAAACAAAAGTGAGGTGGGTAAATTTGGAATTATTTGATGATAATTTAATTAAGGAATATACAGAATGGAAAGATGCAAATCTAGACAATTTTTCGTGGTGGAACTTTGTAAATATGAAAGCCAATCTAGACTTAGCACTAGCATTTGCAAAATTTTTCTCGCCAGAGATTATTATTGTTGACGGGTATTTTCTTTTGAAAGATAAGTTTTCGAAAGAGCTTTTTGAGTCTTGGAAGAAAGCTTGTAGTTATAATAAAACCAGTGTTGAGAAAATGATGAATCTTTATCAGTTGAGGGATTTCTTTCATATTAACAATGAGTATACCGAAAATGAGGATCAAAAGATAAAGACTCTTGGAAAAGTTCTACAATTCTTTTGGGAGATGTGTCTTAAAAATAGGTATCCAAGTAAGCAAATAAAGGTAGAGATTTTGGAGGAAGATGACGGGGAGTTGTTTATTACAGTATATGTACTGCAGTAATATTCATATTTGTAATGAAGGGATATGGCTTTAGGTATTTTTCTTACAGATACTTTGTTTCTAATACTATTTTTTGTACGTTAATTGCAACTATTTGTGGCTTAAGAAAATGGAGAGAAAACAATAAGCTGTACCAAAATCCTGAGAAATGAAATACTTTTGAAATTTGGAGAGAACGATGATTATTATTTATGCCGCTGATATTGGTTCAGTTAGAAGTGGTAATTTTGCATGGGCGAGGTTGGTAAGTGATATCAACCAAATTCATTCAGATACTTCGATAGAAAATCTTGTTGACTCTATTAATGACGATATTGCTCAAGAAAACTATGTGTGTTTGGGATTTGAGTGCCCACTATTCATTAACCTTCCATCTAATCCAGCTTTGCTAACTTCAGCTAGGGTTGGAGAAGGCTCAAGAGCTTGGTCAGCTAGAGCCGGTAGTGGATCACTTGCAACTGGGTTATCAGAAGTTTTGTGGGTTTTTTCAGAATTAAAACGGAAATCAAAGAATTTAATAATAGCAACTTTTGCAATTGATGATTTGGTGAGAGGGTCTGCGAATCTACTAATTTGGGAAGCCTTCGTCTCTTCAAACTCCAAGGGAAATACACATTGTGAAGATTCTATTATAGCAGTTAAGAAATTCGCTGAAAAATTACAGCTTGGGACAGTACAAACTGATATTTCGGTTGAAAACCCGTATTCTCTGGTGGGTGCCTCACTACTACGTTCTGAAATAACCAATGATATTGGGGTTCTAAAAAAGCAATGTATAGTAGTGAAGGCATGATGATTTCTAAAGGAGGGAGTGCTTTGAATAAACTGATATTTTTTAACGGTGGCTGGATGTCATTCTATGATGGCATTGATACCGATGGGATTGTGAATGGGGGTTCTTACATAACTGAACACGGTTTCGGTGGAGAGGTCTATAATTTCAGAAATAGTAATGGCGTGAATTATGGGTATGTGATGACAAGGACGGGGACGATCGATCTTAAAAGAATTAATTTGGGACATGCAGTAGATAGGGATGTCATTGAAAATGTAATTTGTGTGTTTGTAGCTACCTTTCCAAAAGGAGGACGTCGGATTGTAGGTTGGTATCAAAATGCAGATATTTATTCTCAATATCAGTATTATCTAGAAGATGATAGGCCAATTATAATTAGTCAAGAAGACTGGGATACAGCATCTGATCAAGTCGGTTATTTTGCATTGGCACAAAATAAAGATGTTGTACTTTTAACAGAGGACGAAAGAATGTGCGCACCAGAGGTTCCCTCTGGAAAGGGTGGGTTTGGACAATCCAATGTCTGGTATGCAGATTCGGACATAGGAATTGAGTTCCGAGAGGAAGTATCAAAGTTTATTTCCTTATATAATACACGAAAGAAAATTACCGCATCAAGTGAGAAAAAAAGGTGTTCACGAAGCCAGAGAGAGTTGATGGCGAAGAAAAACGTGGAAGAGAGGGCAATCAAACGAACGAGGGAGTATTATGAAAGTCTTGGTTACGATTGTATTTCCGTTGAAAAAGAAAATAAGGGTTGGGATTTAGAAGTTAGCAGAGGACATACTCGGCTTTTAGTTGAAGTCAAGGGTCTGGCTCAATCTTATATATCTGTAATGCTGTCACCGAACGAATATCAAAAGATGAAATCTAATCTAGAATCATATCGATTTGGCTGTTGTAACAAATTGCCATAATCAAAGGAGGACTCCTTCTATAAATGTTTTTTCTTATATTGTTGAAAAGGGCAGTTGGCTTGACCAGCATGGTAATAAGATTAATATTGAAGAAATTATCGCAGCACATTGTGAATTGGAATAATTACTGTACTAAACCTACTTATAGATAGAGTATGTTGTTTGGAGATATAGTTCGAACGTAAGCGGTTAATATCTGTCAATGTGATGAGATATTAACCGCTTACAAAGCATTTACTCCTTACCAATAATAGGATATGATTTTAACATAAGTGTTGCAGAAGAGTTAAAAGTTTTTGCAACAGAACTAGATACAATATTGGAAACAATTCAAGGCACATTGAGACGTGATTAGAACGTAAGAGATTAATCATTTTAAAATAGGTTTATTAAGTTTCAATTTGGTGCTGAGTTTATCCTATAAATACAAATTATTTTTAGGGGAGGATGGATATGTCATTTTTTCAGCAGTATAAAAGACTTGACAATCTTTGCAAAGATTTGTTTCATAGCGACAAAGGAATTTCTACATATATAGAAAGCATGGAAAAGTGTGGCTATAATGCATGGAGAATTGTCGGTTTTGATTCGGATTTGCAGATGCTAAAGAGATACCGCCATATTAGAAACTTAATTGCACACGAAGATGATGCGAATGAATCAGATTATTGTGATAAATCGGATGAAGAATGGATTATTCATTTTCATGAGCGAATTATTCGTTGCGATGATCCACTAGCGTTGTATCGAAAAACCATTTATGCCCCAGCCGAAATCGCAAAAGCGGAAAAAGAGACCAATAAGCCTTCAACCCCAATATATAAAGATAACCCTAATTCGTCGATCATTCCTCTTGCCGTTGCTTTGGTATTTCTGATTGCAATTGTTGTGCTTTTTTGTATGTTTACGAAATTATGTAAGAATAATTATTATCCAAGTATTTTTTCCTGTAATTATGATAACTATATTATACCATTTTTAACACAAAAAATCTAGCTTAATTCCAGTAAATTCAACTCTTTCGAGCACTATTTTAATATATTTCTTTTGGTTTTGAGATACGTATAGCTTATGGCTGTTCAATCTCAAGAATTATAAGTGGAGATCAAACGATGCAAGTGGAGGAATGCTCCATTAAATTAATCACTTGGAGGATTAGAAAATGGAACAAGCTAGAATTGTTGAGCTTTTAAAAATGCTGGAACTGATGCTTTCTTTGTCGGTGGTGCGAATGATAACCAAATTGTTGAAATAGAAAGACAACTTAATATTCAACTGTCTAATAGCTATAAGTGGTTTTTGAAAAATTATGGTTATGGCAGTCTTAGAGGAGTTTTTATACTAGGCGTTGGTAAAGATAAATCACTGGTTTGTGTGAAAGAGACTGAAAGAAGAAGGAATTTAGGCTTGCCTAATAAATTTTTGGTAATCAAAAAACTGTGATGAGTGGCAGTTCTGTCTTGATACTGGAAATATGAAAGATGGCGAATGCCCTATAGTGGATTGGGAAAAAGGAGTAACAGGAAAAAGGATATTTGAAAATTTCTACAAGTATATTATACAAAGATTTAGTGAATTGTTAATATTTTATGCAATACCAAAAAGCTGGTTAATCAATATAACTTCATAAGTCAATTACAGTCATAATTAGACCTACAATTTAACCTCAAGTAATTGACTTTTATAAAAATAGAAAGACGGGACTTAAGTTTACAGCTTAGTTCCTCTATCTCTGTTTTTATGCGGCTTTAGCTAGGGGGTCGTTTTCGACCCCCTAAAGCGACCCCCTTTTAAATCAAAATAATTTTGCGTATTTCTATCATTTCCCTGCCTCAACACACGTAGAAGCGACAATTCTGATGACAAGATGTGGTTCAGAGGATAAAAAGTAGGGTTTGACCACTAGATGTTGTGGTTTTGGAGCGATTTTGGGGCGGAAATTGAGCGAAAAAATGCTCGTTTTTGAGGCTCAAAAAAGGGTGAAAATATAGATGACATTGAGAGTTTGAAGAAAAACGAGTGCTTTTTAGTGGCTTTAATGGCAACAATACCAAAACAGAAACTGATTACATTGATAGTGCATACATACTCTGTGGCAGCTGTTCAGAGCCAAGGGCGAGCAAGTAGGGTGACGGATATAGAAGAAGGTAGAATTATAAAAGAAGACGATGGAATGCTAGTATGTATGGCGGAAGTTAATGGGTATCCAGATGGATTCATATGGAAGTTCAAGACAACTCAGAGACTTAACCATAACCACAAAAAAGTTGCTAGGATAACAATCCTAACAACTTTTTTATTATGGGCTTTAGCCTGTTGAGCATAAAGCG
>JAEWZA010000118.1 GCA_023395575.1 Bacillota bacterium | reverse complement strand
CTTTAACAGTTTTCTACAAGTTGAAAACGAATAACTTATTATCGGAAGAGGATATTATCCGATTCTTCCATGTGCTTTTTACAAAAAATGAAATTTTCCTGACTACCGATGACTACCGATATAAATAATTGATAATTGAAATATAAACAATTTAAATCCAAATCAAATGAAAAAATTAACAAGAAAAAGTTTAAACGAACTGGCAATTATGATGCCGACTTTAAATGAAATTCAACAAAAAACATTTATTGGAGGAGGAGATGGGTCGCAATATAGTCCTTATACCATTGCGGAATTTGATGCTATGTGTGCAAGTGGAAATTGGAATGGCGGATATGTAGAGGGTTGGGGATATACCTTTCCCGACGTAATTATTAGTGGTTCATATAACGGAGTATCTGGAAATAATTATTCATCTGGTACCAACCCAGGCTATTCAGGAAATGAAGGAAGTTTTAATGACCCTACTCAAACCCATTATTATTGGTGGGGAAAGTCAGAAATAATAGAATTAAACCAACAACAATCTTATGATTATTATCATAATTTTGAAAATACTGGAAGAATTCAATCTGCCATAGCAGGCGTTATAACAAGTTTTGCTTCATGGCCTGTAGGAGTTGCAGTAACGATTGGAGGATATACATTCTCATATGCTCAATCAAAAGCGGTATATGAAGCTGCCAAATCAGGTGGAATAAGAATAGAAAGTATAACAACATATGGAAATGTAGACCCATCTATACCTAATTCAGGTACAACAACTAGAATCAAAGATATTAATGGAAATACTTTACTTATTTATTAATAAAAACGTTGATACTAACAGTAAATAAAAAAGACATATGCATAAAAAAGTTTATAAAATCGTGGGACTTATAGCATTATCATTCTTAATCCTCATGGGATTCTATATTAATTTTAATTCTCCAAATCAATTATTAAAGGGATGGAGTATTGTTTTTATTTCATCTGGCATAGCGGGTTTGATAGGACTTTTCATAAAAAATAAAATTTTAGGGCTAACATTCATACTTTTATTACTTAGCATAACAATTTATTTAATTATAAATCAATGAATTGAAATATAAACAATTTAAAACAAAATCATATGAAAAAATTAACAAGAAAAAGTTTGGATGAATTGGCTAAAACAATGCCTATTGTAAGTAAAACGCAGCAAAACGGCTATATAGGAGGAGCTATGTATTTTGATTCTAATGGGAATTTCGTCGGTAGTTATGGCGAAGGAAACGGTATTATTATTGCTCCAACTATTTTACATTCCGGTATATCGTTTGATATTGCCTCCGAGGAAACTGTTGGTAAAGTGATAACAACGATGGCAAGAGCAGTCGGTATAAATGGAAATATAAATATTATATACGATAGGGGTCAACTATACGCTCAAGCCCATAGCAATGGAGATGTTGATTGGAATTATAATTCCAATATAATGGCTTATAATAACTATTACGATTTCTTATCTGTTTTACATCACGAGAATCATCATTTTTTAGCTGCTTCATCGGAAATGACGGATGACCAATTTGAATTTCAAGCAATAATACATGAAATGAATCAGCCATCTTACCAATACACTTCGGAATACTATCAAAATGTTACTATGAGTGCATACAATAAGTATCTCCCGAATGGCTATAATTACCCGAGTGGTAGCTACAATTACCCGAGTGGTAGCTACGATTACCCGAGTGGTAACTACGATACCAGTGGTAACTATTAAATATCGAGATTATGAAAAGGATTAGTTTTATTATGGTCGTTTTGTTGTTGATTTGTAATTTCAATGCTCTCATTAAAGCACAAGCGATAGATAAAAAATATTACGTTTTTTTGCGTAATGCGAAAACATCCGATTTGCTGTACTTGAATGACTCTATCTCATATTTAATGAATCAATCGCCATTAAGAGTGTTTTCGAAATATAAGAATTTGTATGATTCCTACAAAGAAATTACTTTCGTTAGGCTAAAACATGAGCTTGGGTCAGAGATCCCTCCATCAGATCACACAACCTATCAAGTAATTTGGTATTTAAAAGATAGTGTTCTTTATTTATCTGACATCAAATTTTACAGTCTCCGTATTTGTGACTATAAATCAGTTTTTCCAAACAACGAACAATATAAATTAATGGAAAAATTGACTAAAGTGAAAATTGATAAAACAAAACGACCTTTATCAAGCGATCCCTTTAGGCATACTAATACAATTGGTATGATACCGGCGAATTGGTTTAACGATACTTTATTGATAAAAAGAGCCAGGGATTCGTTTGAGGATATTGAAAAGTGGTTACTGTCGACACCACTTGAAGAGCTTGTTTTCAAAAATGGAAAATTGATTTCTATAAAAACAACTGATACATATTGACATTAAAATTTTATTTACGAGGAATATAAACAAAATGAATTTTTAAGTGAATCAACAACAGTTTTCCCAAATCATACAAGGAAAATCACTTAAAAAAACTGCAAATAAGAAAATAGTGACAAATGAAAAAGTTAACTAAAAAAAGTTTGGATGAATTGGCAAAAGAGATGCCAATTATAGACGAGACTTATCAAAAAACATTTATTGGTGGAACTTATTACTACGACATTGCAAGTGGTACTTTCTTTGGTCAAATTGGTAGTTCTGATGATGTAAGATTCGTGAATTCTTCCGAATATGAAATGTGTCAAAATTTAAATGCAGAGCATTATGGCTCTACGTTTGTTAGTGTTAGTAGTGGAACACAAGCTGCTTACATAAAGAATTTTTTTGGAGGCACGGGAAATATTATAATAAGTTCAACTACAAATACTGATGTTGCTGGGCTAACTGCGAGTGGTAATTTGGTTATTAACCCCAACTCAAGTGTTTGGGTTAATAAAAATGATACTTCATCCACGTTATATCATGAAATGATACATTACAATGCAAATGATTATACAATAAATCCAAATGATCAGAACAGCATAAACCAAGCTGAATTTACAGCTTTTATGGCACAAATTAGCACAGCTGAATACCAAAATACATCGGCAAGTTATAAAAAAAATACAGCTGATTTACTATATAGTTATTCACAAGCACTAGGAAAACCATATTCTAAGGCTACGATCTACAATATGTGTGGTGTAACGCTATAATTATAATAAATATGAAAACACTTGCATTTTTATTTGTAATCTTTCTTTTCAACTTCAATACGTTTTCCCAAAATAAAAAATATTATGATTCCGAAACCATTGAAAGTATAGAAAGAAGTTACAATAATGTAATTACTGATAGAGTTTTAGATAGTTTATGGGTCAATAATAAAGTTTATTATTTTAAAGAGAATCCAATGGACTTTTTGAAGGATGCTATTAATGTAGTATATGAAAATGTATTAGTTATACCTGTGCTTGATAAAGGTTATACTTTAGATTGGTCTCTAATAAATAACAAACTATATATAAGTGATATAAACATTTATCGCTCTGATTATGTAACGAATTTGAAACCTAAAAAGGAAGAATCTCTGACTAAAATAGAAGATTTTTTAGGGCGAAAATTTGATGAAACTGGTCTTTTAGCAGATTTTGCAACTGGTAAGTTTATGTTATATAAATACCCCTTGACAATAAATAAACCCAGCGAGAAAAAGGATAAATATACAGATGAAGAACACAAACAATATAGGAAATTCGTCAAAAAAAAACAAGAGATTTACAGTTTGGAATTGAAAAATGGTAAATTAATTAAATTTAGTAGAGATAAAATTATAGAAAGAAAATTTAAAAGAGATTTTGATATTAATGCTATAGTAGGTTCTGGTTGGTAAGTATATTTTTAATATCATTAGTGTCCACTAAAAAATTGGACGAGTTAAAAATTAAATAAATTAGGTTCACTTGAACCGCATCGATCTTTGTCATATTTGATTTTAGTCTTATCAAATAGATCTGTCAAATGTGTTTTGTCCGTCAATGAAATACTCAGAATTTGCAGTACTTCATAAGTACTTCTTTCGAGTTTCATGTCATGCTGTACAATTGCCACAAGACAAAAAGCACTGATAGCTGCCTATATCTGTATTCTGACTGTGTTCTCTGTTGTTCCCCAGAATTTTTTAATTTTCAGGTGCTGTTTGATCCATTTGAAAAACAATTCTACCTGCCACCTGTTCTTATAAAGTTCTGCAACTTGCAGTGAGGTTAAATGCATCGCATTGGTCAGGAACATGAACTCACGTTGCTGTTCTTCATCCCAGTAACGTACCAGCCTCATTTCTTGAGGATAATTCATCTTTGGATAATATCCTGTGAGTTCTATACAAGCGTCAGACAACACATTCTTTGGCAGGCGGCGTTTCCATTTGGCCGACTTGAACTGCAGATTCTTCTTTGCCCTGATAACGAAATATGACTCTATCGTTTCTATTTTGAACAGGCGTTTGAAGTCATTATACACACGGTCAAATATATAATATGATCCTGCCTCATACGGAATTACATCCATTGCGTTTGAATCATGCACTTTTGCATTGGTGATATGGAAGAACGCCGGGACTTGAGTTTCAATATCGTAAAGGGTATGCATCTTGATGCCGCCCTTGTGCCTGCGAAACTTTGCCCACCAGAAGACGTTCAGACATAAATCTATAGTCGTGGAATCAAAGGCATATACGTTGCCGTCAAGTTTGAAGATATTAACAGCACGTTTCTTGCGGGCTTCCTCAACGAGATAGTAAGCAAAGCAGATTCCGAAGGCAAGGGAGTCCGGGTTGCACCGCAT
>JAEWZA010000110.1 GCA_023395575.1 Bacillota bacterium | reverse complement strand
CGAACATTATGTGGCTAGATTCATTATTTATCAAAAATCACAATATTTTTCATAATCAAGAAATAATATTTAATTTACAAAACAATAAGAATTTACTGTTATCGGAAATATTCGGAAATCTTAAAATCACTCTTTTCGTAGGCGAAAATGGAACTGGAAAAACCACAATACTAAGTTTTATTACGAAAATTTTTTCATTTTTACAACGAAATCGCGATAAGATTCCTAGCGATTTTGTTCTTAAATATCATATTGGGATAAAGCGTACAGCAATAGCAATTTCAAAAATTGAACATGATTTTTTTATAACTATTGATGGCACTAAATATTTTCTGCAAGAATTTAATATGAAAAACAAATCATATATTTATGATGTTAGATTTGAAAATCAAGTTTCATACAGTGATATTATTCAATACCTTCCTTCTAATGTCATTGTTTTAGGTTTCGATACATCTTATCAGATGAGTTACTCATGGAATTACTACGGTCATAGAATTATTGAAGAAATGAACCTTAGTTCTTGCTATAAAGATAATTGTTTCGGTCTAGACTTATCTTCTGGACTAGTGACTCTTATATACCACTATTACAAAGATCCAAAAGTTTCATTACTATTTAATCATATGAATTTTGCATTTTCTAATAAAGTTAAACTGTTTCTTAATTTTTCAGAAGATGATTACGATGTAACATTTCCCGATTATATTCTTTCAGAATATTTCACTGAATCTTTTTGGAGTATTTATGCTTTACTGGATACTACAACTAATGAAGATGATGACAAGAACTATACTGGATTCAATTTTGATATATTTAAATTTCTAAACAGAAATGATATAAACTACAAAATTCTAAAGTTTTTTATTCAAAATAACTTTATCTATATTAACGACCAATATATAAAAAAAGAGAGTTTAGATATTCCTATTAATAATATGAGCACTGGTGAAAAATCTTTTATTTTCAGATTATGTTTTATTTTATCTAAAATTAATGATTCATCTCTCATTATTTTTGAAGAACCAGAAACTCATTTAAATGTAATGTGGGCAAAACAATTAGTACCATTAATAACTTTATTATTTAAAGACTATGACGTATATTTTCTTTTCAGTTCACATGAATTACATTTTATTAATTGCTTATTTCCTGAACAAATATTACTTTTAGCTAGTTCTGAAATTAGGCATCCTAACTTTCAAACATTCTTAGCTAATGAAACTGAGATTAGAAACAATTTATTTCCTAAAACTTTTTTTAACCCTTTTGAAGAAAATTTACTATTATTAATTGATAATAATAACAATAATTTATCTCCTAATTACATTTTGGAACATATCGGAGAATCTTATTTGAAATTTCTAATCTACAAAACATACGAATAGATGAGGATTAATTATCATGTGGAAAATAGTAAATACCAAAAATATCGAACAACTAAAAAAATTCAAAGCATTTGTTATTGATCCTTTGTTCGAGGAAATTTTATATTATAAAGAAATGTATTTTTCAGCTGCATATGATTCAACCACTAACAAAATAGGTCTTAATATATTTATATCAGATAAATATTTGCTTAAATCACCAACAAATCACTCAATAATACTTTTCTTATTCAAACAGAAGTACAAGCATACCTTGTTTATCGATTGTATAGAAAGCCTGACGCAAAGCTATACATTAGTAGAATTATATCATTATTATTTTATATACATATGGCAGAATTATGAATTAAATACAAATTCACATTCAATTTATGTTGAGAATATTCCAACTGAGTTAAATACAATTTTCAGTAAATTTTTTTATGAAAAATTATTCAATTCCTTATCACTTTGGAAAAAAATAGATTCAACAGGTTTTGACAGAAAACAGTTTCATAATAATTTTCTGACTGACAATCAATTAAGTGTATGTCCATATTGCGATATTGATACCATAACAGGCTTGGGGAATAAACAGATTGAACACTTTTGGCCAAGATCAGAGTTTCCATTTTTATCAATGAATCCAAATAATCTTATATCTAGCTGCCATTCTTGTAATATGCCTGAAGAGGGAAAAGGAACTAAATTCTATAATGACATTTATACACCATACATAACCCAAATAGGAGACCATGTAAATTTCACACTTGATCCAAAGAATAAAACCGTAATTATTTCTCCACTTGACCCTCAAACTGACCACTATTTAGATTTATTAAATCTAAAAGCACGTTACAAATCTGAAGGTGTTTATAAATCATTAAAAAATAAAGGTGAATCAATTTTTTCGACTATTCTAGATATCGAGACCAGAACAGGTAATTTAATGGACACAAGTGAATTACAAAGCTATATCAACAAAAAAAATAATGAAACTGCAAAATATTCACCTTATTATTTTGCAACTAGAGACATATATGCTAATTTTCATTTATACCAAAATTATCGAAAATCCTATTAATTTTAGAATCAAACTAGAATCACAAGAAAAAAAATAACGCTACAACCCTTGATAATACTGGGCTGTAGCGTTTCTTCATGTCACTCAAACTCTATCGTCGCCGGTGGCTTTCCAGTACAATCATACAGTACCCGATTAACCCCTTTCACTTCATTTACGATTCTTGTGGTTACTTTACCCAGCACCTCCCACGGAAGTTCAGCTGATTCTGCAGTCATGAAATCAGAAGTCGTAACCGCTCTTAAAGCAATTGCGTAGTCGTAGGTTCTTTCGTCACCCATGACGCCAACGGAACGCATGTTGGTGAGGGCTGCAAAATACTGACCAATGCCTTTGTCAATACCGGCTTTTGCGATTTCTTCGCGGTAAATATAATCTGCTTCCTGAACAATATGCACTTTTTCAGCAGTTACTTCACCAATAATGCGGATGCCAAGTCCTGGGCCCGGGAAAGGTTGTCTGAAAACAAGGTTCTCAGGGATTCCGAGTTCGAGACCTGCTTTACGTACTTCATCTTTGAACAGAAGACGTAATGGCTCAATGATTTCTTTAAAATCAACACAATCAGGAAGTCCGCCTACATTATGGTGGGATTTGATGACTGCTGATTTGCCAAGGCCGCTTTCGATGACGTCCGGATAGATTGTTCCCTGTACGAGATAATCTACCTTGCCGATTTTCTTAGCTTCTTCTTCAAATACACGGATGAATTCCTCGCCGATAATCTTTCTTTTTTCTTCTGGTTCTGTCACACCTGCCAATTTACTGTAAAATCTTTCCTGTGCATTGACACGGATAAAGTTCAGTTCGTATGGACCAGCCGGTCCGAATACAGCTTCTACTTCATCCCCTTCGTTTTTACGAAGAAGCCCATGATCCACGAATACACAGGTCAGCTGAGAACCGATTGCTTTTGACAGCAATACTGCTGCCACAGAAGAATCAACACCTCCCGACAGGGCACATAACACTTTTCCATCTCCTACTTTTTCACGGATTGACTTAATGCTCGACTCTACAAAAGAATCCATCTTCCAATCACCTTTACATCCACACACGTTATACACGAAGTTCGATAACATCTTCGTACCTTCCTGCGTATGGACTACTTCCGGATGGAACTGTACTGCGTAGAGCTTCTTTTCCGCATTTTCCATACCAGCTACCGGACATACCGGTGTGTTGGCAGTAATCATAAATTCTCCCGGAGCCTCTGCGATATAATCAGTATGACTCATCCAGCATATTGTTTTTGCTGATACCCCTTCAAATAATTTGTTGGTAATGTTAACATATACTTCCGTCTTTCCATATTCACTGACCGGAGCCGTAGCAACTTTACCACCTAACAGATGTGCCATCAATTGAGAACCATAGCAGATACCAAGGACCGGGATGCCAAGTTCAAATAACTCTTTATCGCAAAGTAAGGAATCCTTCTCATATACACTATTCGGTCCGCCCGTAATAATGATACCTTTTGGATTCATCTCTTTTATTTTTTCAATACTCAAAGTATACGGATGTACCTCGCAATAAACACTGCACTCTCTTACCCGCCTTGCAATTAATTGATTATATTGGCCGCCAAAGTCCAATACGACAATCATTTCTCCTACCATGTTTTTCCTCCTGCGTGAATCAGCTATTTTGCCTAATTGTATATAGTATAAGAAAGTAATTAAGCCTTGTCAAAGTAATCTTTTGGAAATACGATGCCAATTCATATTTTTGTTACTCTTTTACATTTTCCAGTATTAGATTTAAAAATTCTTGCAGCAGTATTTTTGCTGCTTAGAATTTCTTCTCACACTTCCAGTCATGACGCTACAAGCGGCACAAATATTAGGGTGAAGAAGACGCTCGCGGCTTCTTCCTGTGTGAGAC
>JAEWZA010000096.1 GCA_023395575.1 Bacillota bacterium | reverse complement strand
TGTCAAAATACAATTGCAGTGTGTTTTTATAAGCCACTCTGTGACTGGCGTTTATTATCTCTCTAATCACTTCGCCGTGGGTGAGAGTAATAGCGCCATCTTTATTTAATTCCCAGTTTATATAGTTCAATAAAGTTTCTGCTATGAATATCATCTCAATGTGAGCTTCATGCGCCACTTTCGTTTGTGAATGGCAGGCAGTAAGCCCTAATTCCTGCTTATCATTGCGGTAAAATACTTCTATTTTCCATCTCTTTGCGTATGCAATAACAGCCTGTTCTGGAGAATCAACTCTATTGCTTATCAGTAGGTATGCACCTTTAAAATGTGCTGGTTTTTCATCTGGGTTTGCAATATCTATGACTACTCGTTCCTTATCAATATCCTCTGGTAGCCTGATTGTAG
The DNA here is from genome assembly GCA_023395575.1 of Bacillota bacterium. Classification (GTDB taxonomy): domain Bacteria; phylum Bacillota; class Clostridia; order Acetivibrionales; family DSM-1351; genus Ruminiclostridium. The sequence goes on along the minus strand of JAEWZA010000096.1, from coordinate 8,287 downwards.
CAACCGCCGCAACTGGTGTATATACTTGTTTTCTCACCATGATCCCTTTCTTGTTAGGTTGCATTTCAGGAAGCTTGATAAAAATGTCTGGAATGCTTACCGAAGCAATTTCACCAGCCTTACCATTTTCAATAAGCTGATTATACACAATAGCAAGTAATTTTCCTGGATTAACAGGTACATATCTTGGTTTTCCCTTCCAATCAGTGCCACTGAGTTGAAAAAGGGCTGTATTTTTCTTGCACTTTGTTACCCAATCATAGCCATTTGAATTAAGCCACTGAAAGAAATCCTTACACAAGAACCATCTGTCCATTGCCACCCAAAGTCTAGCTTGTGATACTTCTCGAAGAGAAAGCAGCATCTCCTGAGCAAGCACAAGCTTTGTACGTTTTGATTGCTTTTTATTTTCTTTGTCTTGCACCCATATCTTCCATGATAAAGGTGTAACAAGACCATTGGCTCTGACCAATAGAGTAGAGACTAAATTCATACACCATAAATGCTTTTTCTCAGAATTATCAAACAGCCAACAAAGAAAAGGTATTTTCTTGCCATAAGGGTGTTCGATTTTAGTATCATCAAGAGCGATAACATCGCCATCACTAATAGCAGTTTCAGGAGATGCAGAGCAAAAGGCTTTTATCCTGTTAAGGTTGCTTTGCTGCCAATCAAAATCCTTGCTAAAAAACCTGCTAAGAGCTGATTGACTTAGAGAAATTCCACCTAAAATCTCCCTAATAATCGGAGATTTAGTGCAATGCTCAGCAATTTTATTGACAGAGCTGCAATTCGCTACTAACCCTGTAACATATGCAAATACTAACTTCCACGCTGATAATCCAGAATGCTTATCTATACTTAAGAACAAGTGAGAAAAACCAAATTTGTCCCACATCGTTTTTATTATCGGAATTCCGCCTCCGGCTCCATGTTTTTGATTTTCAAAGTTCGGCATACTCGCTTTTTTCATAGGTACCACCCATTTTATCTAGAAGTAACGGTAATTAATACCATCCTTTTCGATTATTGGGCGACTTTTCAAATGTCAAGTGGTTTTGCTAATTTTCTAGACATTATTTTCGTGTATTGTTAAACTCATTAAGGACGAATGCTTTTTACAAATTATTTACAGCAACTGCATAAGTCCTGTTATATATGCAAACATGTTAATAAAAACCATATTTAAATATATTTTATCAAAATTCTATTTATATCAACTACGAGTTACAAATTATTTACAGTGCTCATATAAGCAATATTTACAATTATAATGCAAAATGTTAATATATTATATATTAGATAGAATTATGTAATAATTAGCAATATTAATACATATATAGCACATAACTACATTCTTTGCAAGATACAAGTATAAGTATACAAAAACATTTAGATAAACTTTGGTTAAGATAACTTAGATAAATAAAAATAGTAAGAAAAAAGTTATTCGAAAAGGAGATGATACATAATGGAAAATATATTTGATGTTGAAAAGTTTTCAATTATGGAGCTTGAAACTATTGAGGCTCCATTTACAGATTATCAAGCAGGTGCAATTGTAGGAGGGGTTCTTGCAATTGAAGTTGCAGCAATTATAGCTGTTGCTGCTTGTTAAGTTAATATAAGTAAATTGTTATTGATTTTACCTTATAAGTAATAATATAATAAGTTTATCTAAATGTTTTGTATTTTGCATATAAATGAGAGGGAATGCTGTGGCAGAGATATATCCCAATATAAGTTCTTATATAGACATAAATATTATTGACTCTAATATCAATATTTTTAACAAGAAGACAAAAAAGAGCTATTTGCTTGGCGAAAATGAGTATAGTGTGTTAATTAATGCTGATGGTACAAGGTCAGTAGAAGATTTGAGTCGAATTAGTAAGAAGTTTTCTGTAGAACAGATTAGTAGCTTGCTACGACAATTCGAAAGTATGGGGTTAATAAATGATGCCAATATCAAAGAGAAGAGAAGATTTTTTAATCATAGCTTTAGCTTATGCAATGGAAATGTTTTATTTAAATCAGATGGGATTATAACTAAATTTCTTTATTTTATATTGGTCTACTTATCATTAATTATATTTGTTATCGGATTTTTTATGTTTATGAATAAAATCGGAGAATTTCATATAATTAATGAAAATTATCCACCATGGTTTCAAATAATAACTAACTTGCTTAGTTTTATTATTATCGCTGCTATACATGAATTATCGCATGCAGTTGTTGCAAGGAAATTAAATGTTAATGTTCCGGAAATTGGTGTAAAGATTTACTGTCTTTTGCCTCTTGTTTATACTAATTTGAGCTTTATCAGACTGCTAAAGAGTAAGACACAACGCTTAATATGTTTATGGGCTGGACTTTTTTCTAACTTTTTTCTATCAGGTGTAGCATTTTTGATAACTAGTGTAACACAAGGAAATGTATCATTATTTTTTGAGAGAATAGCAGTACTGAACTTGGCTTTAGTAGTTGCTAATCTTATGGTATTCTTCAAATTGGATGGATATTTTATTTTTCAAGAGTTGATTGAAGAATCCAATCTTAGAGAAAAATCTATACTACATGTAAGAAATGTTTTATTACATTTTATGGGGATTATCAAAAGAAAAAAAATAAAAACTAATATTAGATATCAATATAATTTAGAAGAAAAGGAGAATAAAGTTTTTTATTTTATATTTGGTGTATTGTGTATATTTTATGTTCCTATTTTGATTTTATCGGCAGTATGGGGATTAATTAGCTATATTATATAGGAGTTGCTATATGAAGTATTACTTAAATTTATTTTTTTCTGTTTTAAAAGGCAATGACGGATATGAATTTGGAGAAATTAATTCAAAGAATCCGCAAAATAGGCGAGTATTTAAATTCGATGAGCATCAAGAAGCAGTTTTTCAAGAAATGCTTGTTGGTGAAGGTTTTGAACAAAGTTTATTAGAAGAAATATTTAGTGATGAAATTGTGAAGTATTGGATAGATAATAAAATATTGATTAAGGTTCTCATAGATAATAAAAATATTTATTCAAGATCTATGTCATATTACTGGCACAATAATATGGGGAATGTTCAGGGCATTCTTTCTCAAAAGTCAGTTCTAATTCTTGGCTGTGGAGGGATTGGAAGTCATGTTGCATGGAATCTTACCTCATTAGGTGTTGGCAGAATTATTATTTTAGATTTTGATGTGATTGAGAAAAGTAACCTTAATCGCCAAATTTTATACGACATGGATGATATAGGTAGATTTAAGGTTGAGGTTTTAAAAGAAAAGCTTCAAAAAGTAAATCCAATTATCAAGATAGAAGCGATAAATCAGAAAATATCTTCTGAAGAGGAATTAGAAAAATTAATAAAGGAATACCCCGTAGATTGTATTGTTAAGGCTTTAGATACTCCGCTGTATTTTTGTGACTGGTTAGATAAGGTATGTAAGGAGAATAATACAAAGTATGTTGCAGCTATAATGATTGGTTCTGCACAAGCTGTTGGTCCTACTTATATTCCAAATGTATCAGCTGGATTTTCGGAATTGTTCCACATGGATAAAACAATAGATAGAGTAGCTGGAATTGCACCCTCTTTGGGCTTTGTTATGTACAAGATGTCCGGAATGGTTTCAGAAGAAGTGTTTAAAGTTCTAACTGGTAAAGGGAAGCTACAATATGTAGATAAAATTGTTCTTGAGGAAGTAGCTAAAAGTGACACAGCTATAATTACTACTAAGAATGCTAAAAAAATTTTGAATATAAAAGATTATCAGTGGAATAGCTTGGTAAATTTTGTAGTAATACTTTTAATATTTTACTTTGGAATGTGTGTAGTGAACAATATAGCTGTTGCACGAGTTGTTGCAGTATTATTTGCTATTGTAGGAACTGTAATTATATATCCTAAAAAAAATGAGGCTCTTATATATGGAGTTACTAATTTTTTTTATATAGCTATATTAAACTTAATTTCAATGTCTTCGGAAGTATATGAAGCAGTTTTTGGCAATATGTCTGTATTAGCATCCATTACACTTATACTATCTTTTATGAGTGTATTAATTATTTTAATATGTATGCTACAAACTTTGCTTTTTGATTTAAAAAACCTTATTTTGTGTAGAGGAAGTAAGATATGATAGAGGTTCAAAATATTAAGAAAACTTATAACAATGGTACTGTAGCTTTAAATAATATCAATATAAAAGTAGGCAAAGGTGAAATTGTTGGTGTTATAGGACGTAACGGAGCTGGAAAGAGTACTTTGTTTAAGATTATTTGTGGATTGATTACTGATTATTCTGGCGAAAGTAAAGTGTTTTCGCATAAAAGCAGTATTGAGTTTGCTGATAGGGTTAGTTATCTGCCTGAGGTTAGAGGCTTAGATACAAGGATGTATGTTCTTGAACATATCGTCGATTTGTTACTATATAAAGGGCTAAACAAAAAGCAGGCAGAAAACAATGTTATTAAATGGCTAAAAGAGTTCCAGTTATACAATTACAGATATAATAAAATAAGTGATCTTTCTAAAGGAAATCAGCAGAAGCTACAATTGATTGTTGCAATTGCCAGTGAACCTGAGATTTTAATTCTTGATGAGCCATTTAGTGGTTTGGATTTGATTACTATAGATTTGTTTTGGGATGTTATTACAAACCTAAGAGACAATGGATGCACAGTTTTATTTTCGACCCATGATTTAAATGACAATTTGAATAAATGCAATAGTTTTATTTTTTTAAATCATGGAGAGCTTCATGAAAAAGGAACATTACAAGAAATTCAAGACCATTTTGAAATGGTTTTGGAAATTAAAAATAGAAGTTTGAGTTTAAAAGCATTAGAAAATATTGTACCGGCTACTAACGTAAAAGAAATGCAGCAAGAGTACTATATAAGGATAAAAAATGAAAATGTTGCACGAGAAATATTTGAAAGCTTAGATGACAAATATTGTGAAAAATTCTATGTAAGGAAATTGTCTTTACAAGAAATTTTTAGGGAAGTATGCAGGTGATACAGGTGAAACTAAATCAAAGATTTAAAAACTCAATACGAATTAATTTTTTTGCTTTAATAAATTCTGTAGGAGTAAGATTAACAATTGCTATAGTTTTTCTTTTATCAGCTATAGTCAGTTTTTGGCCAGGAATATCGTATGCATTATTTGATTACAAAATTAGTAACGACAACAATGATAGTAGTAAGTTTTATTTTTTAATTGCTTTAGGTCTTATAGTACTGCTTTATATGGTTTTGCTGATTACTAGAGTAGGTGCTCAGATTGGATTTGAAAAGGGAAATAAAGTAACAGAAATTATTTTAACCTCTATAACTAGGTCGCAACTATATACTGCTCATGTTATTTCTAGCTTTGAGGTATTATTGGTTTCGTTTGGCATTATTTTTTCACCTATGATTGCCGCTTTTTTTATAAAGAACAATAGTATAACAATAAATATGGATTTTTTAACATTACCTGTTTTGATATTTGTTTCAATACATACCATACTAATTTCTGTAGTTTTTGTGATACTTGCTGTTGCAATAACAAGTATGGTTAAGAGAAGTGAAGATACAGGACCATTTATGATAGTTGTATTATTACCAGTATTTATTTCCAACACATATTTTCTTTTTACTAATAGCATATATACTGGGTTGTTGTTACCATTAAATTACATACCTCTATTCTCATTGATTACATCTATTGGAGCATGTATTAATGGTGATTTATCCTTATGGATGCAAATAACTATGATATTGTCAGATGTGATTTTTATAGTTATTGCGTTCGTGGTTGGTAAAAGAATTTTTAATAAAAACATTGCAATTTGTTAAATTCAATAATTAATAACGGAGGGATTTGTTATGTTAGCAGGAATGCTTACAGCAGTTGGTGTAGTTGCAGTAATTCTTGTTTTGTTTTTAGTGGTTTTTAGTAAACAATTAAGAGCTATGAGGGAGAAAGAAGGCTCAGTTTATAAGAGATTGTTTAAAAAGTAAAACAAAAATGATTACTAAAAGATTTTTAAGAGAATAAGAAGTTTAAATATAGGAATTTGTGTTTTTAGTTTGATTTTACTACTATTAATAAATGCTAGACTGAAAACCAAATTCCTATATGCAAAGACGATTGTGTACTGATGACTGTTAAACTTTACTTTTTATAATGCGGTGAATAATAAGCTGTTTTGCTTTATACATTAACATATGAGCGCAAAGAAAGGAAAAATACTTATGGTTTCAAGAGCATCAGATATTCAGAAGCAAAAATATAAGGAGGTATCTCCTAAAGAGACAGTAAAAAAATTAGCTAACATACTGAAGGAAATGCAAGTTGAGGTTGTTGAGGATTGGGCTAAAAGAAGCAGTATCGGCACTTATTCCTTAAGGCTTAATATTAAAGGTTCTAGCATTGGAAGCAACGGTAAAGGTATGAACGAGGATTATGCCAGAGCAAGTGCATATGCAGAATTTTTAGAAAGATATCAGAATTTGAAATTCACTGGAAATGCATTAATGAATACAGTTATTATGAATAACAACTTTGGGTTTCAGTTTTTTTCTGATGAAAAGATTCTAAGCTCAGAACAACTCATACAGGAAGATAATGCATTTATTCATATGTATTTGAAGAGTAGAAATCTTGCAGTTAGTGATTTGAAGAATACTGCTGCGGCTTTCGCAAATGTTCAGAAAATGGATTTCAATGTGTTTCAGAGGAAAGATAGTTACCTTTGCATCCCATTTTACAGTTTAAATCAAGACAAGGTTACTTACTTGCCATATTTTTGTCTCAATTCACATTATGGCAGTAATGGTATGTGTGCGGGCAATACTCCATATGAAGCATTGGTACAGGGATTATCTGAGATAATTGAGAGGGTTGTGCTTAAGAAAATAGTGTTGGAGAGAGTAAAACTACCTGATATACCAGAGAGTTTTCTAGAAAAATACCCTGAGATTTATAGAATGTATCAAGAAACAAAGCGACTTAAAGACTATACTGTATTGATAAAAGATTGTTCTTTAAATGGAAAATATCAAGCTGTAGCTCTTGTAGTAGTTGAAAAAAATACTGGGAGATTTGGTATTAAAGCAGGAAGCCATCCTGATTATTCTATAGCTATGGAACGCCTATTTACTGAAGCAACTCAAGGCACAGATATAGAGAATTTTGCAAAGAAAACAGTTTTAGATTTTAACAATGAAAATGTTAGTAATATGATAAATTTGGTAAACGGGTTTAAAACTTCTGATGCCAATTATCCATATGAGCTTCTTGCTCCAGACAGTGAGTATAAGTTTGTTGAACCAAAAGACGTATCAATGCTTAGTAACAAAGATATCCTTAAATCTTTGATAAATATATTTAAAGATGATGGATACGATATATTAATTCATGATGTTTCATATTTAGGGTTTCCGTCTTATCATATCCTCGTACCTGGCTTATCTGAGATGAACAATGCAGATGATAGGACTTTTGAGGCTGAGAATACAAGATTTCACGTACAGAAACTTCTTAATAGACCAGAATATATTGATAAGAATAATTGCAAGTATGTAATTAGTGTAATCAACTATTACAAAACTTCTCTATTAGAGAATTCTATGCGAGATATGACATGTAGATTATCTACATTCAATTACCCTGCAAAGGAAGTAGCTCTCGATCACATTTATTTTTTATCAATGTGCTACTTTTTGATGGAGAATTATGTTGAAGCATCAAAAGCGATTAGACTAATAATAAATATTACTGAAAAGCGTCAAATAAAGATTAATCCCAAATATACTGCTATTTATTATTACTTATCAGCAATGGCAGTTTTAAAAGATCACACTGTAGTGTTAGAGTACATAAGAAAAATGTTTGATGAAGAAATCTTTAAAGAGATTGATGACTTGTTTGCTGATCCCAATAAAATACTTGTTAAGCAATACCCTTCAGTAAATTTGAGTAGTATTAAGACTTATGAAGAAGAAGGGGATATGAAAGAAGATACAAGAGAATATTTGATATTTGTTGATTTTATAAAGAAATATAAGGCAAAACAAGCTGAGAACAATATTGATCAAATTGCTTTAAGGGAATTATTTCTTTAGCCTTTGATTTTATATAGTATTGATTTATAAATTTATTTAGACGTTTGCAAAATGGAAATTGCTGAAAATGTGGATAACTTTTTTATATGTAGCTTGAAAAGTGAATAAAAATGTAAGACAAAAAACCTTTTACCCAAAAAGTTAAAAATTAAGAAGCAAAAA
>JAEWZA010000083.1 GCA_023395575.1 Bacillota bacterium | reverse complement strand
CTTTAGCAGTACCATTATAGAAATCCTCATGATTATCTATATAATTTTGAATTGCCTCTTGCATAGCTTTTTTAGACCACGGAATTGAGATGTCATGACTAAAGTTATCAATATGATCAGGAATCTTCACTGGGCAGGTTACTTCAGAATAATCCTGAGTCCAAGTTCTTCTAAACTCATTAAGAAAATCTTGCTCTGTTAGTATACGTTTCTCAATACCATCTGATATATCGCTTAAACAATAAGCTATATCATCTGCAGCCTCCATGATGTAAGTTAATGGATATCTATGGTGTAAATCTAAATTAATCTTCGAGTACATTTTTTCAACTAAATGTTTTTCAGTTTGAAAATATCCCGCTTTTTTTAAAATCCCATTATCTCCTACCTCACCTGCTGCCCTAGAATATTTTAAAGCACAGAGTAAAGTTGCATATGTTAAATTCAAGCTAAACTCATCTCGTTCAGTATGTAGTCTCGTTATTGTGCGAAAACCTTGAGGATTTCCGTCAAATTCCTCAAAGTCACTCATAAGTATAGGAAATTTGTGGTTCTGAGATATTTCTTTTGTAGGTAATTGGGGAAGCATGTTTCTTGCCCAACTCTGAATTGCCGCCTCACCAAAATGTCCAAATGGAGGATTACCTATATCATGTATTAAGCAGGCATTTTCAACAATAGCGACTATATAAGGAACAGAATGAAGAGAGATAATCTTCTTGTTATGTAATCGCTGAGCAATACCACTTGCTAAAGTTCTTCCCAAATCAGAGACTTCAAGTGAATGAGTCATTCTTGTTCGTACACTTGCATTTGGTTCTAGAGAAAAAACTTGAGCTTTTTGCTGAAGTCTCCGAAATGATGAACAATATAGTACACGTGATCTGTCACTATAAAACTCATCAATTTGAGCAGGTCTTTTTACTGTTGATGAATTCTCTCGGGTAACACTTAACCTATTTTTATAATCATAATTCATTTTAATACACCCTATCTCTTAAAGTTATATTATAGAACTACCTTTTCATCGTAGTTTTAGTTATACACGCTTCTCCTATTTTACATGAATCACAAAAATATAAATCCATTAAAATTATCTGACTGGACTTATGACAATTTATTCTCATGATTAAGATATAAATTTAAAATTTCCAATACCATTTACCCCTTCAATTTGTAGACTTTCATCTCCGTCAAAATTCAAATTACAAAAAAAGTTATGATATTGTGCCACCCATTCATACTTTTTACGAACTTTGATATCACTATTAAATTCATGTAATTTATCTAGAACTATTTTTTTATGTTTAATCATTATTTTACGTGCATTTGAATATGCTTCCCCATCTCTAGATGGAAAGGCTGCCTCTAAATAATTAACAAACCACTCTCCATCGCTATCAACAAAAACATCCCTCGTTTGTGGTGCATATCTGGGATTGGCATAATATTTTAAGTGTTGCTTTACTAATTCTTTAGCACCCAGACCAAGTACTATTCTTGGTGTATTTGCATAAACACTTTCGATTTTATGTGCTTCTAACAAAGCTGGTCCATATGATATGTATTCATTAGCATAATAATCTCCGATACTTACTCCACCTCTAACAAAAAATCCATCAAGAGTTAATGAAAGTTGGTACGATGCAAATCCTAAAAATATTTGACCTAATTCACTTTCTCCATCATCCAAAATCGGTATGCCAATAACTATGTTATCTGTAAAAAACTTAATCTTCCCAGAGTACTGCGTAGATGGCCTTATAAAACTAATATTATCAATAATGCACCGATATAGTCTGCTAAGTAATTGATCTCCTCTATGATTTTTACATGATTCCTCAATTAAACTTGAAAATCCTAAAATATCAATAAAACACACTGCTGAGCTCAGCATTTTTGGATTATTTGGTATGTATATTTCTCTCATTAACAATTCTCCTCAAATATACTAAATATAAGTTGTAAAACCTACATATACTAACTTCCCATTATAGCCATAATGACTTTTAAATTCATACATCTTATTATATCTCTAAATTTATTACATCTCAACATATTTTAACATTATAGTATATTATTTGAATCTATTCATCCTTAATAATTCTAACTGATCTTCCTTCTCTTAAAGCTCCAATTGGCATATACTTTTGGTCATCCTTGATATAATCTATAATTATCACTGGAGAATCAGTCTCAGCTCTTCCGATGTAAACTCCATCTGGAAAATTACCAGCATTCTTACAAAGGTCAGTTACTATCGGCGTATGAAGCCATTGTGCTGTAATTGACTTTAATAAGCTCTCAGTATCGGATGTATCATCAAGTCCATTCTTGCCCACCTCGCAAAACCCACTCTTATGTTTCACTGATTTTTTACAGTTTTCAATTTCACTCTCTAAAAATTCTTCAATAACCTTCAACACATTATGCTTAATACGCTTTTGCAGGAAGTAATCATGATACAGCAAGGAATACAGCTCATTACAAGCTCTCTGATATAAGCCATCGGCTAATGCCTGCCTTATTGGGATTAAATATATCAAATACGAATAATACCCCATTTCATTTCTGCTGCAATATCTTTTATCTGGTTTGCATTTCATATATTCATAATAAAATGAGATAATAGCTTTTTTGGCTTCTGTATTTTCCTGTTTTGGGCAATTATTAAGCCAGCTGTATGTCCTCGTAATATTCCGCTCAGGAGCTTATATTTTTTTGAATAATACCCAATTGATTTATCTATTTTATTAGGTTTATATTTTAAATCCGCTATAATGGATTTTACATCTTGCTTGATTTTATTCCATTTCCATACCCATTTGAGCCTTTCAGAGCTTTTAGTCTTAAAATCTTCATTCCCTCTAATACTTAATGGACTGATACGTCCAAAGTGCTGATTTATTGGCAAATCACTAAAATCAAATTCTTCAGGATTTACCATTACCATCCTGTAGCCTTCATCGAGTTCGTTACTTTTCAGTTCTCCCACCGTAGTCATATGTCCTACACCTTCTCCAAAAATACTGTTATCACTTCTGTTTTCCTCTTTCATATCAGTCTGACCTCCCCTTATTTTTTACAAAACAAAAAACATGCAATCTTATTTGATCACATGTTTTCATTTGATGAGTTATGCTTTTTACCAATTATCAGCTTATATAGACAAAAGACTGCGGAGCAGCTTTTATTCCGTAATATGATAATTCCCTCGGACTTTCATATTTTACAATATCCTTTAGCTTATAGGCTATTGCTTTTTCTTTTCCGTTATAATATTTTTTAAAAAAGCTCTTTTTTATTCCCGAATTTTTACTTGTTTTTTGCCACACATCTGTCGGACTTCCTTCCAATACTTCTTCAACGACTGCTTCACCCACTACTTTCATTATGGGAGCTGTTGAATATATTATTATTTTATCAATTCGTTCCTTGCATTTTTTCTTACGGAATTCGTATTTCTTAGTCCCATTAAAAATATTTTCAACATGTTCAGGATTAATCGATAATAATATCTTGCACATTTTTACCACCCATTTCTAGTATACGTTTAAACTGTTCTTTAGATAACTTATTTGTATAAGGATACCCTTCAAACCAACCATTCTGTTTTAATGTTTGATAATTTATGTTTTTACCTTTTCCAAAATACCCATTATACAATAGTTCTAAAACAACAATATTGCTATTACTTCTATTATTATATATGCTTTCCAACTCAATTTCATCATAAACTGATTTATTGCCAATTATTTTAGCAAACTCATTATAGTCCAATCTTGCTTTTCCCATTTGTTTGATAATAGTTTGTTTTATAACTGAACAGTAAGATGTTATAACCGATTTGTATGCAGGTTTACCATCCCCTGTATGCTTACGGTATATTAAAACAGGCTCACCCGGTATATATTCTAATCTGCTCGAAGGTGTAGCAATAAATACCTTTGTCATACCATTAGCAGCTGCAATTTCATCTGTCTCTTGTCTTGTATTATATAATTCAGAATAAGGAAATAAAGTATCATGAAATTCATCATTTATTGGGATATACCCACAACGGTCAATTTTGTTACTAATATATGGAAATGAAATATACGGTGTATCATATGATAACGCTCTTTTATCTTTAATATATATTTTTTCTCCTCGTGAATTATTCCCTACTAGTTTAAAGCCAAACTGTTCCAACATACTTATAAGCTTCGTATGTCTCTCAAAAACCGTTATATATACTTGATTAACATTAATCCTTTGCCACTGCCACAAGGCAACTCCTATCGCTCCCTCACCCAGCCGTTGCCCCTGAATATCATCAGCAAGCTTTAACGTTCCAATTTTCAAACGCCTTTCTTTTGGTAATTTACTATCAACTAACAATACTTCTTCATTCTCTTCTTTTAAATATACAAATGCCTTTATTTTATTATTATCTTCAAAAACAAAGGCACTTTCATCGTGACTTATTTTCTTTTGAAACCATATTGAAAATTCAGCATAATCATTCTTCAAGCTATCAAAAAAGGATTCTTCCAAATTGCATTTGCTAAATTTACAATATTTGAATTTGCTTAGCATAATCCTTCGAGCTCCTTATTCTATGTAATTATTACATATTTTGTAATACATTTTAATTATATCTAATACATGTACATATTACAACCTATTTAAACAATTTCTGCACTTATAATTAGCGGTTGAACTATTTTTCTCTAATCAATCTATCACTATCTGTCCTTAATTCTTCTGTGTCTCCAAGATATTTATCCAACTCAACATCCTTCTTCTTCATATACTCAACTCCAAGTCTCAGGCTTTTATTTACCATCTCAAAATATGCTTGCTCATCTTCATCGGTAACAAGCTGTACTAATTTGAGATTGGAGTACATTGTACCGGCTGAGGCCTTACCTATTTTCATTAGTAGCTTTACTATTCTGTTTACCTGTGGTTCTAGTACTTCCTTCAGCTCTCTATGAATGATTTCGGTTATAAAGTCTATATCATTTTTATAGCTGTCCACTGCCATACCCTTTTCAACGTATTCTCTTACTATATCTGAAACTGTTACACCCCTTATTGCTGCAAGCTTCTCCATTTCTTCAATGCTCTTTGCTTTAAATCTGATTGACCTTTTGTGTTCATCAGGATTGCTCTTTTTCATGGTTTTGTTCATCCCCTCCAAAACAATATAAGTTTTAAACAAAAATTAAGAGCTGCGTTTTTTATGCAGCTCCTGTACTTTTGGTTTTATTAAATTTATCTGTTCTAGTCATTTTAATTTTACTGATTGCAATTGCTATCTGTTATTTCATTTGCCATTCTTATAATCTCAATATATCTTTGTATTTCTAACTCTACATTTTCTGCTACCAGCAGTACCATTTCAGATGGGTCATTCTTTGTGTGATAGCTTGTAAAGCAAGAATAATACCGTTTTCTGTCACTGTACTTTATATTGATTGGAGGATAGCCCTGCTTCATCAGCTCCAGATTTAATATAAGCCTACCTGTCCTTCCATTTCCGTCAATAAAAGGATGTATTGCTTCAAGATCAAGGTGAAACTTTGCTGCTCTTTCTATTATGTGCCCTAAACTGCTCTGACTATAGGCACTTATCAACTCCTCCATTTGTACAGGAACCAAATACGGTTGCGGAGGTGTATGCGCTGCTCCCATTATCATAACAGGTACTCGCCTGTATACGCCTCTGTTTTCTCTTTGATCCATTAGCACAAGACTGTGAATGTCTTTAATTACTTTTTCCGATATATTCTCTTTTTCCTTAACAAGTTCCTCTATATATGAAAATGCCTCTTTGTGACCGATTACTTCCAAATGTTCTCTTAGAGACTTTTCACCAATTGTTATCCCCTCATTTAATATTAATGCCGTTTCTTGCAATGTAAGGGTATTTCCTTCTATTGCATTTGAGTTATATGTAAAGTTTATTAAGAACTCTTCCTTAAGGCGGTTTACTTCTCCATTTGTAAGCGGCCTGTAGTTATTAAGCTCATTTAATAAAGCATCAATACCTTGTAATTTTTTTATTAGCTCCCCCATTTAAGAGTCCCTCCTAAAAAGCTTCTCATATAGGATAATATATTATTGCATTTCATTAGTCAATATTGCCTGACAGTCATAAACCTCTATCCTAGGCTTGCTCTTTTTCATTGTTTTGTTCATCGCCTTCGACATCTATTACTATCTTAAATACAGTTGCAATTATTGTCATAACTGGCACCATCAAAAATGAAGAAATCAGTGCAAAGATCATTAACTCCCTATAGTCAATATTAAATATACTTATATCTTGCAGATTATGATTTCTAATTACAGTTACTTGAAATGCCATAAAAAGCGAAAAAAATACTGCTAAACCGGCAAATAATAATTCAAATATAATCCACTCCATAATTTTTTTCATAACTTTTTTCATATTAAATTTTATCCTTCCTGCAGTCATGCTGCATATCATAATTGTTTTACCACTTGAAAGGCATTAAAAAACCGCATTTCATATTCTGAATATGCGGTAGTGAGAAAATAAAACATTCTTTAATTCTTCCAATAGTTATGCTTTTGCATTTAAATTCATTCGATTCACAAAAACCTTAATATATCTATATTACAGGCTTTTGTCACCCGAATGTCACCCGAATTTTTATATGTCACCCGTTGCCAACTTCGTTGGCAAGCTGTATTCCGTCGGGTGTGTCACCCGACTATTCCTGCCGTACATAACCGCTAAAAATAGCTTCGTTTTTTGCATGTTTTTGGGGCGAATTACTTGATTATGCCCCAATTTTTTGTACGGAAAATTCAAAAAGCAATACTGAAAAAAGAAATTATTTGATACTATTACATCTATTATCATGTTCCCCAACTTACCACCCCCATCCTGTAAGTATTTATAGACAGAAGGCTCTTTCTATCTCTGAGCCTTCTGCTTATAACCTGTTATTTTTTATTCAGTATATGTACTTCATAGTTTTATTGAACTATTTCTTCATCGTATACATCATATTCTTCCAAGCTGGTATCATCATTTCGCTTGTTTTCAGATCTATCCTGCATTTCTTCAAGGTCTATTACATTCTCTTGAGGCAGTTTTCCTGCTTTTGCTTCCTGCTCTTTTCTCTCTTTTGTAACCCGTTCTATATACTGAATATTTAAAAGCTCATCATTCCAGTCCTTTGCATAGGGCTTTTCGATTTCTGTTGTATAGCCCAGTTGCATATATTTTGCTGCAAATTTCTCTGCAGCCTGTTGTCCCCAGTTAGGAGCAGGGCTTCCGTCAGGTAATTTCGCCTCATAATCATTATCTAGTGCAAAGGTAATTTTCTTTATTTCTGGATGCGTTTCAAGGTACTTTTTTAACGGGTTGTCTGAAAGACCACCCAATGCTATTCTGTGTTCTTTTTTCCATACCTCACCATAGTAATGTCTTGTTATGCAAGCGTGGCTTATTGCATCTATTGCCGCCTCACATACAGTTAAGCTATCCCCTTTTCCTTCCATCGCAAAGCAGTAATCTTTATTACTACCAGCAACCTCCCCTTTAAAGGGTAATCCACTTACTGTTCCACGCTGGAAGGCCTGTTTCGGTACACCCTTTTCATCATAGCCAACAAATACAACATTATGATGAGGAGAACTTTCATAGATTTTCTTTTTATTTACAAGATTAATTACGATAT
Source organism: Bacillota bacterium (assembly GCA_023395575.1). GTDB lineage: Bacteria > Bacillota > Clostridia > Acetivibrionales > DSM-1351 > Ruminiclostridium. The sequence goes on along the minus strand of JAEWZA010000083.1, from coordinate 2,271 downwards.
CTTTATCAAGCCCTCTAGTTTTTATAAGGTATGCAAATAAACGTTTGTATGAAGCTTTTTCTTTCTCTGGGAGCTTGAATTCAGTCGGCTTTACTTCTGCTGGTTTAGTCCACCTTTTTGTATTATTTGCCGATTGTTGTATTTCACCGTCTCCCACAAGGTACTTCATTGCATCAACCCAATTCTTATTTTCCATCATCATAATAAATTGAACAGGACCTCCACCACGCTCCTGAGCCCAGCAATAAAAAGAATTTTTCTGGTCATTTATATATAATCCTCCATGCTCGCTAATGTGGTAATTGCTTCCTCGCTTGTCCGGCTTATATCCTAACTGTTGTGCTAACCCTAGTAGACTAACCCCATTTGCCTGCGCTATTTGTTCATCAGTAAATCGTTTCATTCAGTATCACCCCCGACATTAATAATTTGCATCTAAATCTCCGTCTTCGCCGTGTACTTCATCTTCTGCATATTCTTCTGTCCTATTCTGCAGTAAAGTAGTAGTGTATCCGTCAAATCCAGCATGCTTGTATATTTCATTAAGAAAGCCTATGTTTTCATCTGGAAGTGTATATTTGGGATTAAACTTTTGAATAGTCTCTACACGGTTTAAGAGTGTTTTTGCATCTGCACCGAAGTTTATTAATATTTTCGCTGTCTCAAGCTTATTTGTTTCAAAGCAGGTATATAATGCTTCTCCGTTGTTCTCATTGATATTTGCGCCCATATTTGCAAGGAGATGCAATGCATCCGCATCCTTCCTCTGGGCTGCAAAATAATATAGCGATGGTGCATGCTCATCAATATTTTTACACTGCTGCAGGCTTGAATTTAGAAGATTATATTTTTCTGCTCTTATCATTTCTTTGAATATTACTGTGTCATCAAATGCTCTTATACTTGATATGTTTATAAACTTTTCTGCTTCATTATCTGGTAGGGTATTAAGTGCGTGACTCAGAAAGCCTCTTATTGTATTGAAGTGAGCTTCTCCATGTAAATTTTCATCTGAATATTTATATATAGCCAGTGCTGATTCAATGTTATTATCTATTGCTGTAACAAAAGCATTTTGAAGAGTTCTGATTGATACAGGTACTTTTTCTTTATTCAATATATGGTCTATTATGCTAGTACTTTGAATGCTTTTGCCTTGAGTTGCTTCACTCAATATGTCATGGCAATACTTAATTTTTTGTTCTAGGCCAGCATATTTTTCCTTGAATAACTCATAGTTTTCATCGTTGATGGCAGAATAAATTGATTCTAGCTTAGTAGATATTATTTTTTCAGAATCTATTATTTGGTCAAGCTTTTTGTTTAGAGCAAGAAACATTTTGCCCAAAGTGTCTCCAAGTAACTTAAACATTGAACTCTTTGGCTCATATTTCTTTTGATTTTCTTCAAGAAGATTTATTACAACCTCCGCTTGAGCTGGTGTGAAGTTTACGTTTATGAGCTGATTCTTAAGGTCACTGTTTTCAGTACCAGCTGTATTTGAGGTACTGACTGTTTCTACAGTATTAGCAGCTTTTGTATTTTGGCTACTTTCACTGCTAGCTTTTCTATTTGAATACTCTACTATTTTTTCATCTACAAGTGACTTATTACCTGATTGTATTTTTATTGTTTGTGTTTTGGCTGTTTCTATATTAGCTGCTTGTGTTGTGTTCTTCTTATCAGTTGCCTGCTCCTGAAGTTTTTTGTATTCCTCCGCTACATTCGGATCTGACAGAGCCTGCTTTATTGATTTTGCAATTTCCTGCGGACTCTTGTTATCAGTGGATATTACAGTAGTCTCTTTGCTAAGTTTTAGGGTCTTTTGCTGTTCTGTTGTTTCTGTTGTTTCTGTTGTTTCTTTTGCCTGCTGTGAATTTTCAATGTTTGTTTGGATGTTCAGGTTTTCCTCAATATCCATATAGAAGCTACCCATCATTACTTTTAGAGCCTTATTTGCTTTCTCGAAAGCTTCCAACATCTTGCCCTTTTCTATTTTATATTGAGCAATACACATTCTACCTTTTAGTTGTGATTCTTCACCATCCTCAGAATCTAGACTAATGAAAGCTCTTACTTCACCGTTGCCAACTGAAAGTGTTCCTGATACTTTTCTGTCTACTGGAAAATCAGCCTTTTGTGCTCCTTTGAAATTTGCAGATAAAAAATAAGAATCAGGATTTAATCCCTGACTCTTTAATCTTTCTTCTATCTCTTCGGCTACCTCCTGTATTGTTTTTGGTATTGCATCTTTTCCCCTGGGTCCAGGCT
>JAEWZA010000060.1 GCA_023395575.1 Bacillota bacterium | reverse complement strand
TAACTCTTTAACCTGTTCCTTTGATAAGGTTGACATAAAAATTCCTCCTTGACAATTATTATTTCTAATTCTTGCCAAGAAGGAGTATTTCCTTACTACCATACACAAGATTATTTACATTCTCATTTTATAAGTCAAAAGCAGACCTTGTAACTAATACAAGCTCTGCTTTTTATACTTCAAATTTAAGCATTGCTATTTTTTATTGTTTTTCGGTACGCTGTTTAGAAGGCAGCTTACCAAAAACATACAAAGCTATCTTTCCTCCGTCGCTAAGTGTCGCTACGCTTCCAATCACTCTTTTTTAGTCTCTTCTGAAAGCATTTGGTGGATAGCCTCCGCCGCCGCCTTTCCTGCACCCATTGCCAAAATAACAGTTGCTGCACCTGTTACAGCATCTCCGCCGGCGTACACTCCAGCCTTACTTGTTGCTCCTGTCTCTTCTTCTACTATTATACCGCCCCAAGACTGAATATCAAGTCCGGGAGTAGTTTTTGAAATAAGTGGATTAGGAGATTGTCCTATTGCAATTATAACTGTTTCCAAATCTATAATATGTTCAGAGACCTTCTTTTCTACAGGTCTTCTTCTGCCTGATTTATCCGGCTCTCCAAGCTCCATTTCCACACATTCAATTCCTTTAACCCAACCGTCTTCAGTTCCAAGTATCTGTTTAGGATTGGTCAGCACTTTAAAAATTATGCCTTCTTCCTTTGCATGGTGAACCTCCTCTAGTCTTGCAGGCATTTCAGCCTCGGAACGCCTGTATATAATATATACATTTTCAGCTCCTAGCCTTTTTGCACTTCTAGCCGCATCCATTGCAACATTTCCTCCACCCACAACAGCTACATTTTTGCCAACAAACACAGGTGTATCTGCATCTGGAAATTTATATGCACTCATTAAATTAATTCTTGTTAAAAACTCATTAGCTGAATATACACCATTATAGTTCTCTCCCGGAATTCCCATAAAGCTTGGCAATCCTGCTCCAGAGCCAATGAATACTGCCTTGTAGCCTTCTTCCTTGAGTTCATCAATGGAAAATACCTTTCCAATAACCATATTAGTCCTGATATCTACTCCCAGATCCTTTACAGTTTGAATTTCCTCTTGAACTAATGCTTTAGGCAAACGGAACTCAGGTATACCGTACATCAGAACTCCGCCAGGAACATGAAAAGCCTCAAATATAGTGACCTCATAGCCCAATTTTGCAAGATCTCCAGCACAGGTTAAGCCTGCAGGACCTGAGCCAACAACTGCTACCTTGATTCCATTACTCTCTGCTTTTATTACATTCTTACTTACGTTTTTCATATACCAGTCAGCAACAAATCTTTCCAATCTTCCTATACCAACAGACTCACCTTTTTTTGCTCTGACACATAGCTGCTCACATTGACTTTCTTGAGGACAAACTCTACCGCATACCGCAGGCAAACTGTTTGTTTCTCTAATTTTATAGTACGCCTCTTCAAACTTTCCATCTGCAGCAAGCTGGATAAACTCTGGTATTTTTACATTTACAGGGCACCCCGCAACACAAGGCTTAGTTTTACAATTGAGACATCTTTGTGCCTCCTCAATAGCCATATTTTCTTCATACCCCAATGCAACCTCTTTAAAATTCTTGTTTCTTATTTCTGGTTGCTGCTCTGGCATTTTTACCTTATTTAAAGACATATTAGGCATTTTTTTCACCTCCAAGCTTACATGTGTGCTTCTCTCCCGATTCTTTTTCCTGACTTTTGTACATGCCCTGTCTTCTCATTGCTTCATCAAAGTCAATTAAGTGTCCATCAAAATCCGGTCCATCCACACATGCAAATTTTGTTTCACCACCAACGGTAAGTCTACATCCGCCGCACATTCCTGTACCATCTATCATTATTGAATTCATACTGATAATAGTCTTAATTCCATATTCCTTTGTTAAATTGCTTACAGCCCTCATCATTACCAGTGGACCTATAGCAATTACCAAATCATAGTTATTTCCCTCATCAATTAATTGTTTTAGCACATTTGTTACAAAGCCTTTATTTCCATTTGATCCATCGTCTGTTGCAACTATCAGCTTATGGCTCACATCTGACATCTCTTTTTCTAATATAATCAGTTCTTTATTTCTGAATCCAGTTATTGCATGAACCTCAGCACCTAATGCATAAAGCTTTTTTGCTTGAGGGTAAGCAATGGCAGTTCCTAAGCCGCCGCCTACTACGGCTACCTTTTTATATCCATCTAAATGAGAAGCAGTTCCCAAAGGTCCTACAAAATCCAGCAAGTAGTCTCCCTCATTCATTTCTGACAAGGCAAGCGTAGTCTTTCCTACTAACTGATAAATTATTGTTACTGTACCCTTATCTCTATCATAATCTGCTACAGTAAGAGGTATTCTCTCACCTGATTCAGATATTCGGAGCATTATGAACTGACCAGGTTCAGCCTTCTTAGCAATAAATGGAGCATCTATTTCCATTAAAACTACAGTGGGATTTAATACTTGTTTTTTTAATATTTTATACATATTTGATACCTCCCATATAAAGAACAGAAAATTGCTTACCCTTATAATTATAGCTCAAATTAATTTATGTCACAACCCGTTCTATTATGACAAATGCTGCTATTTATGAAACACAGGAATTTCGACATATTATATATACGGTAATATTACAGCTTTTAAACCCCTGCTTGAGTTTTTTATTATCATACTATCAATGCAATTATTCAAAAATCTATGGATATTTCTCTGTACCGAAAGACTTTTTATATATGAAGGTTGAGCTATTTATCTGAACCTTACAATATCTTACCAATTTCCGTATTAATATTATTTATGATAATGGCATCTAATATCTCCTGCTCAGAAATCACCTTGACAATTTTCAAATTTTCATCGAGCACATTTACCATATGAAACTTATTGGCATAATCCATTGCCTTTATTACTTCTGAAAGCTTAACATCCTTCATAACAGCAATTTGCCTTATAGGGTAAATGCGTTGCTTTAATATGCGAGAACGTCTAAATAACAAATTTTTGATATTCATTAAGGCTGTTTCCTTTCTGCTTTCAGTATTACTTAACAAAATATATATTCCAACAATAACCAAACTGGCATTATATAAAGTATTTTTAAAAATCACCAATCCTAAAATAATCATAATTACTGAAAGAATTACAGTTATTATCTTCATATGTTTACTAGTCTTAAAAAGTCCCGAATAATCAGAAAGTACTTCCATAGCTATTTTACCGCCATCTAACGGCAATATTGGAAGCAAATTAAAAACTGCCAGCCAAATGTTAATATAGATTCCAACAGTGAACTCTATAGAAATAACTTGGCAGGCATAAAGGATATAAATTACGATTGCAAATATTATGTTAACGGATGGGCCGGCTGAATATATAAATATTTTATTAACTTTCTTACAGCTATAATCTTCTATAGTTGCACTAACACCTACTGGTAAAATTCTAAAACAATATATTTCTGCTCCTGAAATAAAGGCTGCTGCGATATGTCCTAATTCATGGGCAATTATAAATCCTACTGTTATAAAAAATTGAGCAGTAAAACTGCTTATTATAGCAATTATATAAATTGGAACAGTGAGTAAATTAATACTAAAGGTAATGTGCTTTATTCTTACTTTTATATCCAAATCAAGCATAAGGCTATTTATTTAGATAATTCAGCAGTTTTTCAGGATCAACTGCTTTATTATCCTTCCACACCTCAAAGTGTAGCGAACCTGCCAACCCTTCAGCATCTCCAACCTTTGCAATAACATCACCTTGATTAATTTTTTGACCCTTTTTGGCAATAAGTGTTGAGCAAAATGCATATATAGTTTTCATTCCATCATTATGCTGTAGTTTTATATAATTTCCATATTCAGGTGTAGACCCTACCTCAATTACCTCACCTGCAAGGGCCGCCTTAATAGACGTTCCCATATTTGCACTGATGTCTAGGCCACTATGAAAATACGACTTACCAAACGCATCTGTTCTAGTACCAAACAATGACACATACTCACCCTTTATGGGAATTATAAATGAGTACTTATCTGCTATTGCTTTAATTTCTGAGTCTTCTAGAAGCTCTATTTGGGATGTATCAGAAATGCTTCCAGAATCAGCAGAAGTATCATCTTTATTATCTATACTTACGCTAGAATTCTTATCATCAACTGATTTACCGTTATTTTCACTTATCTCTGGGTTATTGTCAAACTCTTGAAGCTGTTGGCTTTCATCTTTAAGATTTTCTGCTTGAAGTCCCTTTTCTGGCAAATTTATGCCTAAAGCAGTAACCATTTTTTTTATATACTTATTTGAATCATAATTAGTAGTAGTAACAACATTTACTTTAGATATAATCAATTTAGTTGTAGGAGTATTTGCAGCTTTACATAATGCGAAAACAGACAAAAATACTACAACAACAAGCAACTGTATGGCAACTGTTATTGATAACAAATCATTGTCAGGCTCTCTTCTTCTATTTCTTTGAGCACCGGTATGGCGTGAGTACTTTGGTCTCATTGTTATTTCATTCATCCCCCTCACCCTTTCTTTAGCAGATATCAGCATTTTTGGGTCATGCCTCTTTACATTATATTTTTCTCTATTTAATTTTATTCCTAATTATAAAAGTGGAGAACATTTTCTTGCCTCGTTTTTTATAAACAATGATACAACAGATGTTTATAATGAAAATAACTATCTTAGAAGAATTGATTAATAAAAAGCCAAGACAATGTCTCGGCTTTTTAAGCTTTTATTTACTTGAAAGAAAGGTTTTTAGCTGACTTTTACATACAAAAATAAAAGCACGTTGTTTATTAATCTCGAATTTACTTGGGAATTTCTATCTCAACAGCTCTCTCCAAGCTAAGTCCTCACGTTCTAAGCCCTTGATTAGAACCTCAGCTGTTGCTATATTTGTGGCAAAGGGAATATTATTTACATCACAATGTTTAAACAGCAAAAAAGTATTTGCATCATTGTCTACATTTACATCCCTAAAATAAATCAACAAGTCAATCTCATCACAAGCAATTCTAGCAGACAGCTGCTGAGAACCTAAACTCCCATAGGCCAGCAAATTAACATTTAGTCCCGTTGCTTTGTTGATTAAAATGCCTGTAGACCGTGTTGCAATAAGATGATGATCCTGCAAAATAGACTTATAGGCTATGCAAAAACTAGCCATCAATTCTTTTTTATTATCATGAGCCATGAATGCTATGTTCATCTTATCAATCACATACCTTATAAATTATTTACCTGCATTTCTTACATTTCTTATAGGTATATTAGCTATCAACGCCGGAACAACTCTATCTCCATCCTCACTTTTTGTTCTTGTAAGCTGAATATCAAGAGCTCTTTCGTCTATTTCCATATAATGCTGAATTACCTTTATAATTTCTCCTTTTATCATATCTAAAAACTCAGGAGATACATTTGCTCTATCGTGAATAAGAACTAATTGCAATCTTTCTTTGGCTACATCCTTTGATGGTTTTGATCTGCCAAAGATTTTTGAAAAATCAATCAGCATACTGTTTACCTCCTTATGTAGTTTTAAACCCTAACAATTTTTTGAACTTAAATAAAAATCCGTCATCGTTTTCAAGGTTCATTATCGGAACTTCCTCACCCTGTATTCTCTTGGTCACATTACGGTAAGCTTGTCCTGCTAATGATTTATCGTCGTTAACTGCAGGCTCACCTCTATTAGTTGAAATAACAATTTTTTCATCATCAGGAACTACACCTATTAAGTCAATAGCAAGAATATCAATAATATCATCAATACTCATCATATCACCGCGTTTTACCATGTCGATTCTTACTCTGTTAATGAGGAGTTTTGGATTCCTTAGCTCATTTGCTTCTAAAAGACCCACAATACGGTCAGCATCCCTTACTGCTGAAACCTCTGGTGTTGTTACAACAATTGCTCTATTTGCTCCAGCAATTGCATTTTTAAAGCCTTGTTCAATACCTGCAGGACAATCAATTATGATGTAGTCAAATTCATTCTTTAATTCAGTAACTAAATTAATCATTTGTTCTGGTGTTACAGCTGATTTATCTCTGGTTTGAGCAGCTGGAAGAAGATACAAACCGTCATACCTTTTATCCTTTATCAATGCCTGTTTAAATCTGCATACACCATCAATTACATCTACAAGGTCATATACTATTCTATTTTCCAATCCCATTACAACATCAAGATTTCTTAGTCCAATATCAGTATCTATAAGCACTACTTTCTTACCAGCAAGTGCCAGACCTGTGCCAATATTTGCAGTTGTTGTTGTTTTACCAACACCGCCTTTGCCAGACGTAATTACAATTACCTCACCCATACAGCTGCCTCCAATTCATATAAAACAAGATATATTTAAAAGAAATATTCTTAAAATCTAAACTAATACATATAAAACTATATATTTGTTTTTTAGATTTGTCAATTACCTCTGTGGTAAAAAGCGTTCCACAAACAATTTATCCTCCTTGACATATGCTACTTCGGGAATCAGGTTAGTGCCAATGCCCTTTTCATCGTCAGGTGATCTGGTAATTAGGTCTCCAATACGCAATTGAGTTGGGTTAAGCCCTAGTGCCGCTATTATAGCCTCCTTATTTCCATCACTGCCAGCATGAACTACACCTCTAAGTAACCCCATTACTATTATATTTCCAGTAGCTTCAATAACTGCTCCCGGATTAACATCTCCTAATATAACTACATTTCCATCAAAGGTTATAAGCTGACCTGATCTAACAGTTCCTCTATAGAATTTTGTAACACCTTCATCTATACCCCTGAAATAAGTATACTTTTTAATTTGATTATTTCTTTCGTTTGCATTGCCATTTGATGATACATTTCCCACAGGCTTACTATTTTCTGATTTATCCTCATCAAAAGATAGTATTTGTGCTCCACTATTCTCTTTTAGCAAATCAAAGAGTCTATCTCTTTCTTCAACACTTAATGTACGTCCTTTGTATCTTACAGCTAATTTTGCTCCACGGAAAAATTTACCTGCACTATTAATCTTTATAAGCAAACTGTTTACAAGCTCTTCAAAGCTTACATTGTCTTTTAAAATAATTGTAAGCCCATTAACTGTTCCTTTAAAAGTAACTGCATTCTCATCCATAATTATTACCATGCCTCACATGTAGCATATCTATGATAAATCCCGGCATGGAATTGATCCCTCCTTTTTTATCCAAAACAAGTGATAATCATCTTGTCAACTCAACTATATCTCTTTTCACAGTAAAATCCTCGTTCTGTACACCTTTTATATCAAAATATTGTTTTAACACGTCACAAGCAATTGGTGCAGTATATGCGCCCAATACTCCTCTCTCAACTACAACAGCAACAGCTATTTCAGGATTGTCAGCAGGAGCATAGCAAATAAACAATGCATTTGAAGAGTGATTTGCTTCATTTCCAGTCTCAGCAGTTCCAGTTTTACCAGCGACCTTAATAGGCAATAAATCTACAAACGCAGACGATGCGGTTCCTCCCGGATCTTCACTATTGGCAACGGCTTTCATTCCTTCTTGAATAATAGCCATATTTTCTTTTTTTACAGGTAATATTTCATATTCTGGTTTAGTCTCTGTGACAATTGAACCATCATATTTTATAACTCTCTTAATGACATGTGGTTTAAGTCTCTTACCACCATTGGCTATTGTTGCTGTATAATTTGCCAACTGTATAGGTGTAAAACTGTTATAAAGCTGGCCTATAGCTGACTGAGCCGTGTTAGTTTCTGTCCACGGATCTGGATCAACCTTTGCTTTAAATTCTCTAGATGATATGTTTCCCGTGCTTTCATCTAACTCAATTCCTGTCTTATGTCCTAGACCAAACTTTGTTGCCCACTTTACAATATTGTTAATGCCTACTTTATTACCTAACACATAGAAGTACGGGTTACTGGATTTCTGGATTGCCTGAATCATATTAACCCATCCTAGTCCTCCCTTATATGTCCTGTATTCTATTGACTTAAGCATAATATCTCCATATTGTACATATCCCTTGTCAAAGTACTTCTCATATGGGTTTATTACCCCTTCCTCTAAGCCTGCAATACCAACAAGAGGCTTATATGTTGACCCTGGTGCATAAATACCCTTTGTAGCCCTATTGTACTCAGAGGTTGTGGTATTTTTAGCATCATAAAGTGCACTTATAGCCTTTTGCGCTTCTTTATCGCTGGCATCTGCTAAAAATATTGAAGGATCATAACTAGGGTAACTAGCTAAAGCCAATACGTCACCTGTCTTTACATCTAGTGCTACAACTGCACCAGCATAAGCATCCTTGTGGTTCTGGGAATTTTTTCTATGTCTGATAACTGGAATATTCTTTTCCAGAGAATCCATCGCAGCCTTTTGAAGTCGCATATCTATTGTAAGTACTACATCACTACCTGGCTTTACAGCTTCTTCACTGATGATTTTTGTTTTGCCATTGTCATCAATCTCAATTCTTCTATAGCCATTGGTACCTCTCAAATATCCTTCGGCTGTGAGCTCTATTCCTGACTTGCCTATAATATCATTCATATTATAGCCTTCATCAGCATGCTTAATCAAATCATTTTCACTGACTGTCCTCACATATCCAATTAAATGAGCCGCATAATCAGCATCAACATATTTTCTGCTGGGTACAGTATCAATGATAGCTCCCGGAAACTCATCAATTCTCTCCTCAACCTCAGCGACAGTAGCATTACTAATCATCTCTGCAATTACAGGATTTAAAGAATTATATCCCATTATCTCAAATCTTAATGTCATTATCTTGTATGCTTCCTCATCGGAATACTTCTTGTCAATCTTAAAAGCAGTATCCTTTAAGTAATTGAATACATCTTTTGCAGAGGAAGCTTGATTATATCCTTGAAAAGGATATGATGTTACATTTCTTAAAGCTTTGATTCTATCTTCACTTTTAGCTATCGCTGACCCAAATTCAATTGGATTATAAGTCAAGTACTTAGAGAATGAATTTTTATAAGAGTCACCGTTTTTCTCTAATATTTTAGATAATTTTAATAGAATCTCATTTAACTGGTCTGCAGTAGTTCCTGTTGTCATTAGCAATAGAGAAAAGCTGCTTGAATTAGTAGCTATAGGGACCCCATATCTATCAAGAATATTACCTCTTTCTGCTAAAATTGTCCTCGATTTTAAGTTTATCGACTGAGATTGGTTGAAATAATTTTCACCCTGAATAAGCTGAATATTTACCAATTGATAAACAATTAATACAAACATCAACACTATTACTATCCCTAAAATATTATATCTATCCTTAAAAAACTGTTTCATTTTATAACCATGCCTATCTTTATTATATAAATAATGGGCACAGACTCAATCCCCCTATCACTATCAGATAAAAATATTATGCTATTAGTTGATAACTCAAACTTCGCACATAAAAAGTTGATATATTAGGCTTTAAGCAGCATATTCAACTGCGAAGTTTGAGTTGATAATTTATATTGAGCCTAAAGCTTTTTAATTTCTCTCAGCCCACTAGAACATCCTGACAAAAGGATATTAATATCTGTTTTTCCCTTGATTATAGAACCATCTTTTGTTAATTTGAACAATTATAAAAAACAAAACCAATCCTAAAGCACTATTGAGTACTGCTTCTGGTAATATGACATTTTGAACAGTAAGTAAAAAATCTAAATGTATACCATATAAATAAGAGCCAAAAACCATAGCACTTTCAAATAAAATAGTAGAAATAAAAGTACATATAACCATAACTAAAAGATTTTCTTTAAAAAACCTTTTATTAATATTCCCCAACGCAAAGCCCAACAGCATCCCAAAAAGTGCTTGAAAGCCCAAAGCGATACCTATTACTGCATCCATACATAATCCTATCGAAAAACCTACTGCCGCACCATGAATTTTGCCTTCTAAAAGTGCAATACTGACAATTAATATTATCACTATATTGGGTATTACTCCATATATGCTAATAAAGTTTAGGAAATTAACCTGTACAATTACGAAGGTGAATATGAGTATAATGTAAAATATAACTTTATTCCTCATTTATCAGTAATCTCCATTTCTGAAGTTATTTCTTCTGTACTCTTTTCTTTTGAAGTACTTTTTAGTATTACCACTTGGCTTAACCTTTTTAAATCAACAGAAGGCTCTACAATTGCATACTTGTCAAGATCACTTTCACCTTGTCTGACTTCTTTAACAGTCCCTATAATGATTCCTTTAGGGTAAATCCCACCCATACCAGAAGTTTCGATTACGTCCCCTTGGGATAAATCCAAGTCCGCTGGAATATACTCTATTTTGCAAAGTCCTTCTTTTGATAGCTTTAAATCACCTTTAACAACAACTAAATCACCAGTTTTTGATACTATTGCACTAGCTGCACTTCCATCCTCTATTATACTGATTATTTTTGATGAAAATGGTTGAGCAGCAGAAACCTTGCCAACAAGCCCCTTACTTGTAATGATCGGCATATTATAGTTGATTCCGCTTGTAAATCCCTTGTCTACTAAAAATATATTAAAAAAATTGCCAGAGTCTTTAGCTATAATGTTAGCGCCCAAAAACTCAAAATCCTCTAACTCTTTTCTCATTTTAAGGACAGTCTTTAAATCTTCGTTCTCACTTTTTAGTCGTAAATACTCTGTCCTCTCATTATTAAATTTATCTATGGCCTCATTTAATCTCTTATTTTCAGCTCTCAGCTTTTCAACATCATTAAATAAGCCAACACCTTCCTCAATCTGTTGACCTGCATACGAAAATACTTTTCCAACTGAAGTAAACGGTACGGAAACTAAATCTCCAAGCCAATTCACACTGCTGTTCGGATTTATAGACAGCCCAATACACACTATTAAAACAAGTGTAATTACTATTAATATTAATGATTTACCTGTAAATAACCTCAAGAAACAACTTCACCCCACTAACTTGTTATCTTTAAATCATTTATTTCAATTACTTGAGTCTCTTAGGGGAAATTAGAACTTTTCTTAGAGTTTCAATTTCATCAAGTACTTTAGCTGTTCCAAGTGCTACACAATCTAATGGATTTTCTGCAATTGAAACAGGCATTCCAGTCTCCTGCATAATCAATTTATCAAGCCCATCAAGTAGAGCTCCTCCACCAGTTAGCATTATTCCTTTATCCATAATATCAGAGGCAAGCTCAGGAGGAGTTTTTTCCAAAGTAAACTTAATTGAATCAATTATTGCATTAACAGGTTCCTTTAATGCTTCATTTATCTCAGAAGATGTTATCTCAATATTCTTTGGTAAACCTGTTATCAAATCCCTTCCTCTTATTCCCATCTTTTCTTCCTTTGTCTTTGGGAATGCTCCGCCTATTGTAACCTTTATTTGTTCAGCAGAACGCTCTCCAATCATTAAGCTATATTCTTTTTTAATATAGTGAGCAATGGCATCATCCAATTCGTCACCAGCTACTCTCAAAGATTTGCTTGTTACTATTCCTCCCAACGAAATAACCGCAACTTCACTGGTTCCACCACCTATATCTACTACCATACTTCCTGAAGGCTCATCAACGGGCAAATTAGCACCTATTGCAGCTGCCATAGGTTCTTCAATCAAATATGCTTCTTTTGCTCCAGCCTGAAGCGTAGCATCTTCAACTGCTCTCTTTTCTACCTCTGTAACTCCTGATGGTACACATATTACAACTCTTGGTTTACTAAAAACTCCATTTGATATAGCCTTTTTTATAAAATGCCTAATCATGCTCTGGGTTACGTCAAAATCAGCTATAACACCGTCCTTCATTGGTCTAATAGCCACAATACTACCCGGTGTACGCCCAATCATCTCTTTTGCTGCCTCTCCTACAGCTAAAACCTCATTAGTTTTGGCATTAACAGCAACAACAGATGGCTCTCTTACTACTATCCCCTTACCCTTAACATGAACTAAAGTATTTGCAGTTCCCAAATCTATTCCTATATCTCTTGCTAAAAAACCCATTTATATATCCTCCTGTATAATGTCTAATTATTAAAAAATGCACTTGTCTTTAAAGCTGATATATTTTCCATCCCCTATTATAATATGATCCAACACTCTTATTCCCAAAATATTGCCACACTCTTCAAGTCTCTGAGTTGTTTTAATATCTTCTGTACTGGGAGTAGGATCACCACTTGGATGATTATGCACAAATATAATACTATTGCAGCCGATTTTTATGGCCTCACAAAACACTTCTCGTGGATGAACAATTGAAGAATTTAAACTTCCAATTGAAACATCTATAATTTTAATCACTTGATTTTTTGTATCAAGTAAAAGTGCTTTAAATACCTCTCTCTTTAAATAACGCATTTCTTCCATCAAAAGTGTACTTACATCTTTTGCACTCTTTATTACATGATGCACTATTCCGTCACTAGTTGCAATCCTTTTAGATAATTCTAGTACGGATTTAATTTGAATAGCCTTCACCTTGCCTATTCCTTTTATTTGCATTAACTGCTCAATAGATAAATTATTCAAGGTTGAAAGCCTACCATCATGAGACAGCTTTAGCACTAGCTGCGCCAATTCTACTGCCGTAAATGATTTTGTACCTGTCTTTATAATTACAGCTAACAGCTCTGCATTTGACAAATGCTCTGAACCAACTGCTTCAAGCTTGTCATATGGCCTTTCACATAAAGGAAGTTCTTTAATTTTCAATCTGTCCATCTTTTTCCCCTAATTCAGTTAAACTAAATATTATATGTTGTTTTGTAAAGAGATGAATAGAAAACTTCTACCTTCTAAATGCAGCATTAACTTTAAGTCCATCACCTATTATTTAAAAGCTTCTGCTGACTTAAGATTGATTTTATATCCTAATTCATCTAACATACATGATAATTTATAAATTGGCAACCCCATTACATTAAAATAACACCCATCAATTTTTTCAACAAGTAATGAGCCATATCCTTGAATTCCATAAGAACCTGCTTTATCAAAAGGCTCTTTTGTTGAAATATATTCATTTATAAATTCATCTGACTTATCAGATATTTTTACTTTAGTTATTTCACAATCACATATGCTTTTTTTATCGCTGGTTCTATATAGGCAAATCCCAGTTACAACCTGATGCCATTGACCCTTTAGGCTGGTCAGCATGTCAAAAGCATCTTTTTCATCTTTAGGCTTACCAAGCATTTTGTTATCTTTGACTACTATTGTATCAGCACCGATAACAATGCAATCCTCCTCAATTTGAGACACAATATCATTACATTTTTGACTTGCCAAAGACATAGCAACCTGAGTAGGCTCCAATGTATTATCTATAACCTCCTCAATGTAAGAAGGCTTCACCTTAAAATGTAGACCTATTTGTGTTAATAATTGCTGTCTTCTAGGAGACGCTGATGCTAAAATAATATCTCTCACTATTTCACCTTACCATATATAAATTTTATTATTTACTATTTCCAATAACCCAAATATAACCTATACCATTATATATTTTTATAGCTTATATTTCAAACATAAAGTAGATTCTTTGATATTTTTATTATTATTACTTCCTAAAGCCAAAGCAGTACCCGCTACTTATAAAAGTTGGGGATATTTTCTTGCCTCGTTATATTGTTTGTAAAACAGCAAAACATTAGTTATGTAAAATATGGCTTATATAATATAAATTACATATTTTAAAATGAATAATTATCAGAAAAACTGCTTCTCATTTTGTACTTTTGGAAGTATAATATAATAATAATTAGTAATTTAGGTTTTACAAATAATTTAAGTGAGTTGGTGATTATATGAGAATTGAAAAAGTTAATGACAACGTATTGAGAGTAACTATAACTATTAATGATCTCGAGGAAAGAAATATTGATTTAGGCTCTTTGAACTATAATTCACCAGCAGCTCAGGAGTTATTTTGGGATATGATGGAGAGAGCTGAAG